>CAYWSC010000057.1:0-9087 GCA_964460695.1 Hadarchaeota archaeon (SeqCode) | reverse complement strand
CCATCTCGTGGAAGCCTAGGATTGCCATTATACCTATCGAGTAGAAGAAGGCGTCCCACTTGGCGACCTCGAAGTACGCTGCTCCGAAGAAGAAGCCGGTTAGGTACAGCCCTGCGAAGAAGGTCGAGACGAAAGTCAGCCCGAGGAGTATCAGGTTTGTCCTCAGCCTCTGGGGCTCCTCCCTCACCCTCGGGAAGACGGTCATTATGTCGGTGTGGCCGAAGCGCCTGACGATGGGGAGAAGGCCTAATGGCTCCAAGCCCTTCATAGTCTCGGCGAACGACGTCTCGCGGTAGGGGGCACCGACCTCGATCCTCACATAGTTGAAGCCCTCCTCGGCTTTGAACACCGGGAAGTTGGCGCCCACCACGGAGACGACCCGATCGAGAGGGATCGGATACCGCCTAGCACTCATGTCCTTTATGACCACCATGTTTCCCTGGCAGTCGGGACAGAGAGCGGGAATCATCTTCCCGACGGTTAGGTCCTTCCTAGCCGTGACCTCGGCCTCGTAGCCGCACTGCACACACTTCAGCCGGGCGCGGAGGGCCGTCTCCATCACCGACAACCCCTCAAGAGACCTTATATATGGTTTCGGGCGGGTGGGCGGGATGTCCCCTTGTGCATCCAGCCTCTTTCAAAGACGGCTTGCTGCACGTGCCGACGGCTAGGTGCCATTTTTCTCCAAGGGCAACCCCGATGAGGCGTGAAGAAGACCATCGCAGGGCTAATCTCCCTCTTCTACCTAACCCAGCTCGTCGCCATCATATTCGCCATAGCGATAACCGTTCCAGGTGAGCAAGGGGTAAGGCACCCCAGGGTCGAGTACTTCGAGGACGGGGAGGACTTGGAGTCCTCCCTCTACGTGTATGCCTTCCTGCTGGGTGGCGCGGCCTTTCTCGCACTCGGCATGAGGCTCCACCTAGGCAAGATAATATTCAGAAACCTCGAGACACTCATAGTCTTCTTGACGTCCTTCCTACTACTGGCATCCCTCTATCCCGAGCACATGCTTCTGGATCTTGTTCCCGCGGTAGCCCTCGCAGCCGTTAAGAGGAGGGTGTCCCACTGGCTGCTGAGCGTCGCGGTATCGGTCTTCACAGCCGCGGTTGTCGGGGCCATCATGGGCGTCTCCCTTGGACTTGTGCCGGTCATAGCGCTGATGGCATTTCTATCCGTCTACGACATCGTTGCCGTCTTCTTCAGCAGCCACATGATGAATGTGGTGAGGAACGTGAGAGGAACCGGCTCCTCCTTCCTGATAGAGATACCTGGACTACGCTCCGCCGTCGGCATCTCGGATCTTGCCGTCCCCGCCATGTTCGTCGCCTCCTGCTTCTCAAGATCCTCGTACGTTTCGTCCCTCCTCGTCGCCACCGGGGCTGCGCTGGGGCTCGCATGGGCGATAGCGTCGTCAAACAAAAGGGGACTCATGCCGGCGCTGCCCTTCATATTCGCGGGGTCGCTCGCGGCCTACGGGGTGACCCTAGCCCTATAGAGGCTCACTCTACCAGCTCGACGGCGAAGAACTCGGTCTCCAGCCATTCGGAGCGGATCTCCTCCTCGCCTCCCCAACGTAGGGCGAGTCTGAACTTCACTTTGAAGAGGGCCATGCCGTTGAAGGAGACGCTCTTGTTCGTCACGCTGTCAAAGACCTCTATCTTCCAGAAATCATCGGATCCGGTGAAGTTGAAGATATCCATGTGGATCTTCGTTCCAACCCCCCTCGAAAACGGCGAGGAGCTCCACTCCGAATCGATGGCATACCTCTTCGAGAGAAGGAGCTCGGGATGGATCTCGTCTAGGTAGAGCTCCGTTGTCCGGGACATGTTTGGGTTTGGCCCAACGACGATGACGGGCCTATGCCCGGGCACCTTGGCGTGGAACACCCGGACATCCAGGTAGGCCTCGGTGGGTGGCTTGGTCGAGCGCAGTTCGAACCTTCCAGCGGTCCTGATCTGGAAGGAGACTCTGCTCCTAGGCGAGATGTACTCCCGCTGGATGTAGATCTTCCCCCTGGCGAAGGACGAGCGTGACTCCAGCGGCGGATTTATCCTTATGGGGAGGCCCTTAGAATCGTTCCTGAGCATCCAGAGGGTGAAGTCCCCGTGCATGGCCGTCTGGTTCATCCTCAGCACGTAGCTGTCGTCGATGTTCTTGAGGTAGAGCCTCCCTGCCAGCATGACTAGGGCGAAGAACAGGCCTACCCCCAGGGCCACGCCGAAGGCCCACCTCTTGTCATCCGGCCTCAACAGACCATGCCCCCGCAGAGTTCTTATAAATCGCTTCGGATCTCCTCCACGGCGTCCCGAACCGCCGAGGAGGAGCTAACGAGCTGCTCCGCCAAGTCGAGGTACTGGGAGGAAAGGCTGTTCAGCCTCGCTATCGAGTCGGGGAGCGCGAGTATCATGCCGCAGGTCTCACTCTTCGACGACACCACCTTCTCAACCCTTTCGATGAGGCTCTCCGTGTGCCTCAGTATCTGGAGCTTGTACATCCGCAGCTCGCATAGGTGGGCTATTGCTTGGAGCATCCTCTCCAAGAATCCCCGGCGGTCCCACAGCACCGAGCTCAGCCTGTCGGCCTTCCTTCCCAGGGACTTCGAGCTCCTGATCTTGCTCTCAAGGTCGAGGGACTCGATATCGAGATGGGTCAGCTCGTTTCTAAGGTACCTCTCGCCGAGGGGGCTTCTCCCATTTTTGAATACTATCGGCATGAATGCGTCTTGGTACGCCTCGCCGAGGGCCGACCTTATCTCCTCCTTGGCTCTTTCGATCTCCCTCTCTACGGCGGATATCTCGTCCATCCTCTTCTTCCTGCTCAGGGCCAGGGAGGATAGCCTCGATCTTGACAGCGAGAGCTCTTGGAGGCCCTTTCTCAGGAGCACGTAGGGGTCGAACCATCCGAAAACCCTGACCGTAGATTGGATCGAGTCGAGGATTGATGAAACCTCCCTCAATAGCGCCCGGCTCTTCTTCAGAAGGGATGTGAGGGCCTCTTGGTGGCTGTTGAGAACTTCGAGGTGGCGTTCGAGCAGCTTTTTCCGCTCCTCTAGGACCCGTATCCTCTGCTTTGACCGGTCTATGTTTTGGCGCACCCCGACTATGTCCTCCCTCGCCTTCTCTATGGCCAGGCCCTTCACGCCCTTTATCCTCAGCCTCAGCTTCGTCCTTATGTCGTCGGCCTCGTGGCTTGGCAGGTCGACGGCTGACGGCACAAACCTGCCTTCGATTATCTCGACCAGCTCCGCCTCCTGCTTCTCGAGGGCTTCTAGGGCCGAGTTCTCGGCCTTTATCTCGGAGTTCAGCGAGTGGATGGCTCTCCTAAGGGAAGACTGCGACTGAGCTATCTGTCTGGAGATGGATGTCTCTTCTTGTTCGAGCCTTCTTCGTTCCCTATCCACGTCGATAAGCGGTGCCGTCAACTTCACACTTCCATTGTCCTTGTCCCGGGTATGTAGATGTCGTCGAGGATGCTGCCCGTGGATTCACGTATCATTAGGTGCTGGGATAGGTCCCTGTACCTCCCCCCCACCAGTCCGTTTGCAACATACGCCGCGCCGAGACAGGCAGATGCCCCCAGGTTGGCATGGACCACAAGCCCCAGGTCCCGAAGCGCCGTTGAGATGTAGGCGTTTAGGCCGTCGCCGAGGGAGCTTGAGAGCACCACTTCATCAACGCCGTTTCTGGAGCACAAGGCGATTGCGTCCGACGAAAGCGACTCGACAAGCCTCTCCACAGCCATCGCCCTGCGCCCCGTGAGGCCCGTTGAGAGAGCCTCCTCGATCTCGTCTATATCGCATCCGGCGACATCCACCATGCCCCCCCTGTGGACATCCTCTATCCTAATCGCCCGGAGAATCTCAGCATCGATGGCTCCTGGGGCTCTAGTTCCGAACTGGGTCTCGGTTCCGCCTACGCCGTCAACGATCCTGCCGCGCCTAACACACACGAGGGCTGAGAAGGACCAGCCGACCTCGCACAGTGCGAAGGAGATCTCGCCGTATCCGACCTGTCTCTTCTCGGAGAGGATCTGCAGTGCCGAGGCCGCCGAGCAAAGCTTATCCGGTGTTCCCATGTCGATGCGGTTGATCTTCCTGTACCTGGGCACCGTCGGGAGGTGCTTCACCGACGGAAGGACAAAGCAGGGTATCCCGGTCTCTCCCTCGAACCTCTGGAGAAGGCCGAGAACGCTCCTGAGGCCGAGGGTGCTCCTTCCGCCAGACTTAAGGGAGATGAGGGAGAACTCGCGATCCCCGAGGCCTCCAAGGGTCGTCAGGGGCAGCCCGTACCCCGAGGGAGCAGCTATCGCCTCGAGGCCATCGGCGTGCTTCTCCACGATGCTCAATACTGTGGCGGGATCCTCAACTACCCTTCTGGTTGGAACGCTCTCGAAGCTCGGTGCATCCTCGTCCGATACGACTGCGATCCTCCATGCACTGCTTCCAGGGTCGATCCCTAGGCACTTGTGGGAACTCAACTTCCCAAACGCTTTGACCCGTCGGCTATTATAGGATTCGATGGCCGTGCCCGCTGGAAGCATATTTAGCTGCCAGGCAGGCAAGCCTTCCCAGTGAAGATCGTCGGGGAAGACCTAGAGGAGGTCGTGTCTAGAAGGCTGCGGGGCCATGGAAACGTCGTTGTCTGCGGAGTCGGAAACGACCTTAGGGCGGATGACGGCGTTGGACTGCTTGTGGCCGAGTGCCTCGAAGGATCGGTTCCCGGCGACGTCTCGGTGATAAGGTGCGGAGAGGTGCCTGAGAACTTCATCGGGGAGATTGTATCTAGGAATCCAACCCACCTCATAATCATCGACGCGGCCCATGTTGGCCAGCCGCCTGGAACAATAGCTATTGTCGAGCCCGATGACATCAACCCTGACACGCTATCTACCCACAGGCTCCCCCTCTCCTTCTTCGCCTCGGTTGTCTCCCAGATGAGGGGCGGCGATGTAGATGTCTTTACCCTCGCCGTACAGATCCGCAGCACTGGTTTTGGGGAAGAGATGTCCCCAGAGGTGGTTAGGGCTGCCAACGCCCTTTGCAAGGCCCTTAGGCGGGTGCTAGGCAGGACGGGCTAGGCAAGCTCCGGGTCTCTGAGAATCTCGGCTATTCCGGCTAGATCGCCCGCGCCCCTCCTGAGAATACGCGGCCTCCTTGACGACAGGTCGATGATCGTTGACTCTAGGCCGGCCCTGCACGGGCCGCCATCTATGACCAGGTCGGCGTCGACCTCGACGTCGGATGCCGTGCCGGGACTGGGGCGCCCACTGATGTTCGCGCTGGTACAGGTCACCGGGAATTCTTGACAGAGAAGGGGGACGAGAGGATGATCCGGCATCCGCAGGCCAATCTTGTTCTCCTGGCAGACGGGCAGAACAGTCCTGCAGGGCAAGATCAGGGTGTAGGGGCCGGGAAGTATCCTGGCCAGAAGGTCGGCGTACCGCTCGGCGACCCTGCCATACTTCTTTAGGGTGGCAATATCGGGAACCGCTACGGATAGGGGCATACTTCTTGGACGCCTCTTCAGCTCGTATACCCGCCTTACTGCGTCCTCGTTGGTGGCATCGGCGCCTAGGCCGTACACCGTGTCAGTCGGATAGACCACCGTGCCACCCGAGGACATAACCTCTCGGGCCCTTGAGGCAACCTTGCGGATGTTCCTAGAGGTAAGAATTAACAACACCCCACAGTGGGACGGGTAGAATAAGATTTTTTTCCAGCACTCCTAGTCGGGTTTTAAATGAGGATTCTCTACGCCACGGATTCCTACTATCCGAAGATCGACGGTGTCGTCAGGTACATAGACGAGACGTCGAGGCTTCTCTCGAAGAACCACGAGATAGGAATCCTGGCACCATCCTTCGGAGAGGACCCTGGAACGGAGTACAGGAACGGACTAGAGATAAACCGGCTGAGGAGCGTGGACCTCGCCGTCCATGGATACGGCTTCGCCTTTCCCCACTACGGAGAGGCAAAGAAGGTCGTTCTCAGGTACGACATAGTCTTCGTCCAGTCGATAGCGCCCCTTGGATCGATTGCCCTCTTCGCGGCTAAGCACAACCGCCGGCCTATACTGGCCTTCGTCCACTGCTTGGAGTCCGTCAGCATGGAGGCCGCCTTCAGGCAGCTTTTCTCGCCCTTCAGGAGGCTGATGGACTTCTACTCCCAGCGGCTGTACATGAGGTGCGACCGCCTCCTGCTGGAATCACGCACCGTGGCCATGGAGCTTGAGAGGCTTGGCATAAAGAACTATGAGAGGATGCTCTTCGGAATCGACCACGAGAGGTTCAGGAGGGGGATGAAGAGCAAGTTCGACTTCGGCCTCCCAGACGACAAGCCCATAGTCCTATTCGCGGGGAGAATCAGCTACCAGAAGGGCGTTGACATACTGGTACAGATCATAAGAAACCTCTCGGAGGAGGTTCACTTCCTCATCGTGGGCGACGGCCCCCAGAGATCCTTCATCGAGGATCTGAACGTGCCCAACATGACGTACGTTGGCGGATTCCTCAGCAACATAGAGGACGCCTTCGCCAGCAGCGACGTTTTCCTCTTCATCGGCAACGAGTACAGGAGGGATCTGACGATGATCTGCTACGAGGCCCTTGCCTCTGGACTTCCAATCGTGGCACCCGACTTCGGATACGACACCGTTCTAAAGGACGGGTACAACTCGATTCTGTGCCAGCGCACCCCCGACTCCCTGACCGAGGGAATCCTGAGGGCGATCGAGGAGCCTTTGCACACCGAGATGTCGGTGAACGCGTCCGAGAGCGTCAAGGATTTGACGTGGCCAAGGTACGTGGAGCGACTCGAACGCATACTCGAGGAGACCGTGGAGGACTTCAAACGCAAACGTGGCTTCGAATCGCCCAGCTCTCCGAGCGTTTGACGGAGAAAGCCTAGAATAGTAGTGAATCCACATCGAAGATGGTCGCTTGATGAAGGTCACCCTGATCGGAACGTCCTGCGGCGTGCCCACCAAGGAGAGGGGCCTGCCCTGCGTGGCTCTCCAAAGGGAGGGAGAGATGATCCTGTTCGACTGCGGCGAGGGAACCCAACGCCAGATGATGCGTTTCGGCATGAGCTTCATGAAGATCTCGAGCATATTCATAACCCACTTCCACGGCGACCATTTCCTCGGCCTCTTTGGCCTACTCCAAAGCATGTCCTTCTTTGGGAGAGAGGAGCAGCTCACCGTCTTCGGGCCGCGAGGAATAGTTGAGATCTGCCGCACAGCGGCAAGTATCGGACACTTCAAACCCGGGTTCGAAATCGTTGCCAGGGAGCTTGGCGACGGTGACCAAGTGCAGTTCAACGGATACCGGGTGACGGCCTCAAGGGTGGATCACATTGTTCCAACCCTTGGATACGCCCTAGAGGAGGATGTGAGACCCGGCAGATTCGACCTTGAGAAGGCGAAGGCCCTCGGGATACCCGAGGGCAGGCTGTACAAGGAGCTCCAGATG
The DNA here is from genome assembly GCA_964460695.1 of Hadarchaeota archaeon (SeqCode). GTDB lineage: Archaea > CAYQAE01 > CAYQAE01 > CAYVLA01 > CAYVLA01 > CAYWSC01. The sequence goes on along the minus strand of CAYWSC010000057.1, from coordinate 1,617 downwards.
GGCAGAGAGATCCAGCTCGGCGGCAGGACCATAAGGCCTGAGGACGTGATGGGTCCGCCTAGGCCCGGAAGGAAGGTCGTCTACCTGGGCGATGTGAGACCCTGCCCGGAGGCGGTGGAGCTCTCGACAAACGCGGATCTTCTGGTCACGGAGGCCACTTTCTGCGAGGACCTGGCGGAGAGGGCAGAGGAGACCGGCCACTCAACGGTTAAGGGGGCGTGCGGGATAGCGCGGCGGGCCGGCGCCAAGAGGCTTCTGCTGACCCACTTCTCGCCGCGGTACAGCCGCGAAGATATCCTCGCAGAGGTGGACTTCGACCCAGTCTTCATAGGCGAGGACGGGATGAGCCTGGAGATCCCCTATCCGGACTAGAGGTAGGGGCCAAAACTACCTTAAGAGGAGGGCCGCCAGCCCCTGGTTTTCGGCCTCGGATATCAAGAGGAGCCCCTGCTTGCGCTCGGCCATGTCACACCGAAACGAGAGGAACCTTCCAGAGAGCCCGTCGATCCCCAGCTCGCCTGACTCAACGATCCCTTGGTAGAAGGCCCCCGGTATAGGCTCGCACGCCTTCCCCTCTATCACGATGGTTCCGCCCTTCATGCCGAGGCCGGCTCTCGGTCCGGCAGGGCCGGATATCCTGATCAGGCCGCCCGTTTGCCCGACCCCGGCGAGGGGGCCGGCGGAGGAGACGGCTATCCTGCCCCCCGCCATCCCGGCACCCACCTCGCTGCCGCATCGGCCGTGGACGGTTATGCATCCGCCCTGCATCCCCTTGAAACTCCCCCGGTAGGCGCCGCCGAGGTAGTGGCCGGCGGATCCATGGATCTCGATCGACCCGCCCGTCATCTCGGCGCCGCACCAAGACGAGACGCTGCCCCAGACCTGTATCGAGCCTCCAGACATGTGCGCTCCCAGGTGCATCCCAGCATTGCCGCGGATCCTTATCTCTCCTAGCTCCATTCCCTGACCAATCCTCTTGACCCTCGACGCATCTCCGAGTATCTCAACGCATGGCCCCTCCGACTCTCGAAGCTGAACGTCGAAAACGTCCCCTATGGTTATCTGCCTTCTCCCCGCCCATATGGGCGTCCTCTGTATCTGGGTCGCATTCTTTCCCTCGAGAACGTCTGGCCTTATCGCCTCGGCCTCCACCCCGACCCTTGGAATGTTCCTGACTATCAGCGTCACGGTCATGTGATGCCTCCTTTTGTCCGGATTGGATGGCTCCTGGCGAGGTACTTCTCGTCCACGGCATAGTTGTCAAGTTGAACGGTGTAGAAGCTGAATGCTTCTCTCAGGTCGCGCTCCAGCTCCTCAGAGGGCTCCACCTGGGGTTTCGACCAGAGGGTCCTTCCCACCGGCGTTGCCACTATCCTTCCCTCCTTGACAACGACCTCTCCGTCTTTGAAGACCATATACGCCCTCGAGAAGGCGCGGCGCAAATCCCTCTTCTGATCGGGGTCGAGGTCGTAGACCGCGATGTCGGCGTCTGCACCGGGTCCCAGGTGCCCCTTCGACTCAAGGCCAAGGGCCCTCGCCGTCTCGGTTCTCGTAATCCTGCATATCTCGTCCAAGGTGTACTCCCTCTCGATAGACGGCAGGGAGCACCTGTTCACG
>CAYWSC010000056.1:8370-9198 GCA_964460695.1 Hadarchaeota archaeon (SeqCode) | reverse complement strand
CCTTGCATAGGCGGAGAGGGACTCTATGTACCGCCTCTGGCCCTCCGCGTATATTGTGTCGAAGGCCAGCGATGACTTGCCCGACCCGCTTACCCCTGTGATGACGACGAGCCTGTCTCTGGGTATCTCTAGGTCGATGTTCTTGAGGTTGTGCTGCCTTGCGCCCCTGATCACTATGCTCTTCCTAGCCACCGTGTCCACCGGTCCTGGCCTTCAGCTCTTTGATTCTGTCCCTGATCTCCGCTGCCTTCTCGAACTCGAGCCTCTCCGCCGCCTCCAACATCTCGCTTTCAAGCCTCGCTATCACCGACTCGAGGTCCTCCTCCTCTATCTCCTCTACCTCCTCTGCTCCCTCGACCGGTGTGAGGGGGGCTCGCACCTCCTTCACGACCGTCTTGGGCACTATTCCGTGCTCCTCGTTGTATCTTAGCTGTATCCTTCTCCTCCTGTTCGTCTCCTCTATCGCCCTCCTCATCGAGTCCGTCACGTTGTCCGCGTAGAGTATCACCTGTCCCTGGACGTTTCGCGCAGCCCTTCCCATCGTCTGGACGAGGGATGTCTCGCTGCGCAGAAAGCCCTCGTTGTCCGCGTCGAGAATGGCTACCAGAGAGACCTCGGGCAGGTCGAGTCCCTCCCTGAGCAGGTTGATCCCGACAAGTACGTCGAAGCGTCCCAGCCGCAGGTCCCTGAGGAGCTTGACCCTCTCAAGGGTCTCTATGTCCGAGTGAAGGTACCTAACCTTTATGCCCAGCTCCGTGAGGTACTCGGCCAGCGCCTCCGCCGTCCTCTTCGTCAGCGTGGTTACAAGGACCCGTTCGTTTCTCGACG
>CAYWSC010000056.1:4735-8360 GCA_964460695.1 Hadarchaeota archaeon (SeqCode) | reverse complement strand
GGTGAGGACCTCGGCCATCCTCTTGGTGAGGGTCGTCACCAGCACCCTGTCCCCCATCGACGTCCTCCTCCTTATCTCGGCGACAAGGTCGTCCACCTGGTTGGAGGCGGGTCTGACGATGACCTCCGGGTCCACGAGCCCGGTTGGCCTGATTATCTGCTCGACCACCTTTTGGCTTACCTTGAGCTCGAAGGGCCCGGGGGTCGCCGATGAGAATATGACCTGGTTTATCCTCTCCTGGAACTCGTCGAACTTCAGCGGCCTGTTGTCCAGGGCCGATGGGAGGCGGAAGCCGTACTCTATTAGAACCTTCTTCCTGCTCTCGTCCCCCGCGTACATCCCCCTTATCTGGGGTACCGTTATGTGGGACTCGTCGATGATGGTTAGAAAGTCCTTTGGGAAGAAGTCCAGCAGGGTGAAAGGCGGCTCGCCGGGCCTCCTGCCGTCGAAGTGGCGGGAGTAGTTCTCTATCCCGTTGCAGTACCCGAAGTTTCGGATCATCTCCATGTCGAAGCGCGTCCTCTGGTAGAGCCGCTGGGCCTCGAGGAAGCGCCTCTGCTTCTTAAGCTCGCTGACCCTCTGTTTGAGCTCCTCCTCTATCGAATGCAGTGCTCTCTCCACGTCGTACGGCATCGTCACGAAGTGTCTGGCTGGAAAGATGACTATGGTCGATGTGGCTCCCTGGGACCTTCCCGTGACCGGGTCCAAGAGCTCTATGGCCTCGACCTGGTCCTCGTCCAGCCTGATCCGGATCACCTGCTCGCCGTCGGGAGGGACGACCGATATGGAGTCGCCCCTGGCTCGGAACCTGCCCTTCGAGAGGGACATGTCGTTTCGCTCGTACTGCATCTCTACGAGCCTTCTCAGGATCTCCTCCCTCGAGGCCTCCTGGCCGACCTGGAGCACTAGGGATGTCTCCCTGTAGTCCGCCGGGGATCCCAAGTTGTATATGCACGAGACGCTGGCAACCACGATCACGTCGCGTCTGCTGAGGAGCGCCCTTGTGGTTGCGTGTCTAAGCCTGTCTATCTCCTCGTTTATCGACGCGTCCTTCTCTATGTAGGTGTCGGTCGTCGGCACGTAGGCCTCGGGCTGGTAGTAGTCGTAGTAGCTTACGAAGTACTGGACCGCGTTGTTCGGGAAGAAGGCCTTGAACTCGGAGAAGAGCTGAGCCGCAAGGGTCTTGTTTGGCGAGATCACTAGAGTCGGCCTCCGAACCTGCTCTATGACCTTGGCGAGGGTGAAAGTCTTTCCAGACCCCGTTACGCCGAGAAGCGTCTGGTACCTGAAGCCTCGCCTTATCCCGTCAACGAGTTCCCTGATGGCCTTGGGCTGGTCACCCCTCGGCTCCATGTCGCAGACCATCTGGAACTGCGCCGGCTCATAGATCTGGCTCAATCGACCCTCCCCCTCTCGAGGCCCCTTAGGTGGTCGAGCACCCTTCTAGCGAGTGCTCTGTTCATCCCGGGCGTTGATGCCACCTCCTCCAGACTCGCCCTCATCACCCCCTCGACGCTCCCGAACCTCTCTATCAGCGCCCTGCTCCTCTTAGGACCTATCCCCCTAACCTCCTCCAGCTCGGATCTGACAAGCCTCTTGGTCCACAGCTTCCTGTGGTAGCTGATGGCGAATCTGTGGGCCTCGTCCCTTATCCTCCTAAGAAGCCTGTGGCCGGGGGAATCCTTCTCTATCCTTATCGGGCTGTAACTCCCCGGCGGATACAGCTCCTCAAGCCTCTTGGCGAGTCCGACGACGGGAGGGTTGAGTCCGAGCCGGGTTATCGCCTCCCTCGCCGCGGCTGCCTGCCCGGGCCCACCGTCGACCAAGACCAGGTCGGGCAGGCTCTCACCCGTCCTCAGGACCCTAGAGAACCTCCTGGTAACCGCCTCGGCCATCATGGCGTAGTCGTCCCGGGTCTGCTCGCCCCTGATCCTGAACCTCCTGTAGAGGCTCCTGTTGGGCCTTCCCCATCGGAATCTCACCATGGAGGCGACGGCCTCCTTCCCCGACATGTTGGAGACGTCAAACGCCTCTATCACCCTTGGCAGCAAGGTGAGACCGAGAGCTGCTGCTATCTCCTGGAGGCCGGTTTTCAGCAGGTCCCCAGTCTCCCTGTCCTCAAGCCTCAACATCATCTCGGCGTTCTTCTTCGCGATGAGGACAAGTCGCTCCTCTCCCCTGTCGCGGGGAAGCCTCGCGCCCATCGTCAAAGACGACCTGGTGGAAAGCCAACGGTTGATCTCGCCTATCTCCTCGGGGAGGGAGGGAAGCACGATCTCCCTCGGCAGGATGTTGTACGAGTAGAACTCCTTGATGAACCCGGATAGGACGTCAGCCTCGGTGGAGCTGGGTGCGTCTAGAAGGAAGTACTCCTGATCCACGATCCTTCCGTCCCTGACGAAGAGGACCTGGACGCACGCGAGGTCTCCCTTCACGGAGACGCCGAGGACATCTACATCGGCCGCGCCCGGCGAGGAGAGCCTCTGGCCGAGGGCGGTCCTCTCGAGACTCCGGATTCTATCCCTCAGGATCGCCGCCTTCTCGTAGTTCTGAGCCAGGGCTGCCTCCCTCATCTGTCTGCGCATCTGTTCCAGGACGGCGTCCGCCTTCCCCTCTAGGATCCTCCTTGCGCCCTCCACGTTCCTGGAGTACTCCTCCGGGTCTGCCTTGCCCGTGCACGGCCCCGCACAGCGCCTTATGTGGTAGTCCAGGCAAGGTCTGCTCGGCCTGTCCATCCTTCTCCTGCAGTTTCGAATCGGGAAGATCTGCCTGATGATTCTCACCGACCTCCTAGCCGAGCCAACGTCGGCATAGGGGCCGAAGTAGAGGGACCCGTCCTGCCTCACGTTTCTCGTTACGTAGATCCCTGGAAAGGGCTCACCAGTCGTTATCTTTATGTAGGGATAGCTCTTGTCGTCTTTGAGCCTCGCATTGAACAGCGGCCGCATCCGCTTGATCAGGTTGCACTCCAGCGTGAGCGCCTCGAGGTCCCCGTCTGTGAGCATGAACTCGACGTCGTGGACGCTGGCCACGGGCACCGATCCCTTAGTCAGGTGGAAGTGGGAGAGAACCCTCTTCTTTATGTTGGACGACTTGCCCACGTAGAGGGGCGTGCCCTCGGCGTCCCTGAAGATGTAGACACCGGGCTCCTCGGGAAGCCGGGCGAGCGCGTCGTCCAGCCCCTCGGGTACGAAGGCCTTCAAGGCGGTCCTCCCCAAGGATATCCTTCCGCCGAGCCAATAAAAACACTTCCAGTTCGAATGAACCCCAACCACGACAGAACTCAACAGACGCCCCGATGTGCCACCCCACAGCTTGTGGCCCCGGTTCCCCCTTCTTTCGACTGAAGGAACTGCATTACAACTCTGAGAGTTCGTCCGAGAAGCTTCCTCCCCATCAGAACGCCGGAGAGGCGGCTAGATACTGTCAAGATATGCTGCCTGCCCGGTGAGTTTCTACGTCGGAGAATCGATAGCTTTTTATCTGGGGTAGGACTGCTCCGTGCATCCCGCCGACGCTAGCCGGGGGGACCGGGGATGAAAACGCTTGATCAAAGCGGCTGCTATAAACGGGAGTCCAGAGATGGAGAAGGGATTGACGGAGAAGATCCTGGCGCCCTTCCTGG
>CAYWSC010000056.1:0-4635 GCA_964460695.1 Hadarchaeota archaeon (SeqCode) | reverse complement strand
GGGAGTCCAGAGATGGAGAAGGGATTGACGGAGAAGATCCTGGCGCCCTTCCTGGAAGGGATGAGAGAAGGCGGTGCGGAGGTCGAGACCTTCTACGTTTCAAGGCTCAGGATCAAAGCCTGCACCGGAAAGATGTGGTGCTGGTACAAGACCCCTGGAAAGTGCTACATACGAGACGACATGCAGTCCTTGTATCCTAGGCTCCGGGAATCAGACATCTTGGTTCTGGCAACGCCGGTGTATATCCCCCTTCCCGGCGCGATGCAGAACTTCATCAACCGCCTCTGCCCTTTCATCGAGCCCAGCTTGACCTGGAGGGACGGGAGGACGCGCGCCCGCTTCGGGGAAGGCGTCAAGGTGAGCAAGATCGTCCTGGTTGCGACGGGCGGGTGGTGGGAAGTAGAGAACCTCGACACCGTCGTGAGGATTGCCAGGGAGCTCGCAGAGGACGCCAGCGTGGAGTTTGTCGGCGCATTGCTTAGGCCCCATGCCTTCTTGATGGAGGAAAACCCGGATAAGGCACAACGGATCGAGCAGGCCGCCAAGGCGGCGGGGCACGAGCTCGTAGTGGAGGGCTCCATATCTCCTGACCTACTCCAGAGAATCAGCCAGCCGCTGATCGCCGAGGAGGATCTCAGACGCAGGTACAACGAGGCCTTGAGAAGAGCCAAGGGCTTGCCCGACGAGGGATAGATTTTGGACCCAATGATGAGACGAAAACTATGACAATTCAAACCTTCGACGATCGTCCCGTTCCGGCGGTTGATCAGTTCGACGCCTTGATAGGTTCCCCGAAACGCGGAGACAAATCTGAGGACGCTTATTCTTAGATAGCGGGACTGGGCGGCCGGCTGTGCAGAGCCCAATGGATTGGGCTGCTCCAGCCCGGCTTCAGTCTTCGGACTCCCGGATAATCGCCTAGAGGCCCGCGCTCTGGCCGATGAGTCCTCATAAGCCCCCAAGAATCTTGTGCGAGCTTCCCCAGGTCTCATCGATCTCGACGGCTTACGTGATTCCTCTTTTCTGGGGAATATCGGTCTGTTCGACCTCGGAGAGAACATCCTTGCCACCCCGGATGTGACCTTGCCTCCTCTTCTTGCCCGCAGATCAAGGCTCGTACCGAGCACAATCCAGAAGATATAAGAGCCTAGCTGGAGGCTTTTGCGCTATCTTGGCGATCATCGAGGTAGAGAGTCTGACGAAGTACTACGGAGATGTTCGCGGAATTGAGAACCTGACTTTTCAGGTCGAGAAAGGAGAGGTCTTCGGCTACCTCGGCCCCAATGGGGCCGGGAAGACCACTACGATCCGGATCTTGCTAGGTTTTCTCAAGCCGACAAGAGGGCAGGCCCGTGTTCTGGACAAGGATGTGTGGGAACAAACCGTCGAAATCAAGCGGCAGGTCGGTTACGTCCCTGGGGACCTGAGCCTTTACGGAAACCTGACAGGGAAGGAGTTTCTGGACTACTTCGGCCGCCTGAAGGGGTCGGACCCAGATCTGCTCGGGGATCTGCTTGACAGATTTCCAATCCCGCTTGAGAGGAGGATAGAGAGCTACTCTAGGGGCATGAAGCAGATGTTGGGGATTGTTCAAGCCTTTATGAACGACCCGCTGCTCGTGGTGATGGACGAACCCACATCTGGCCTGGACCCCTTGATGCAGGAGTCACTCTACGATTTTCTTGAGCGTGAGAAGGAGAGGGGACGCACTATCTTCTTCTCCTCCCACAACCTGGCCGAGGTGGAGAGGGTCTGTGACAGGGTCGGAATCATTCGGCTTGGCAGGCTCGTTGCCCTAGAGGATGTCCAGGCTTTGAAGACTAAAATGGGCAAGAAGGTGTCGGTGAGGATAGAGGGAGATCCGAACAAATTCAGGGGGCCGGAAGAGATGCAGATAGAGGATAATTGGATACGCTTCGTGGTGGAGGGGGACATAAACCCGTTGATACGGGAGCTATCTCGCTTCAAAATCCTGGACTTGGAGATTGAGAACTTCGACCTAGAAGACATCTTCCTGCGGTACTATGAGGGGGCCGAACGACGGCATGAGTCCGGGGCTTAACATCTTTCGCCAAACCGCCAAGGAAAACCTGAAGGCGACGGTCGGGCTTTCCCTAGTCTTCGCGCTGCTAGTGGTTATATACGCCGCCGTCTACCCGGCTTACAAGGATAACCTAGCGCAGATGATGCAGAGCAGCCCAGAGATGCCGATTAGGGGATACGAGTTCGCCGCTTCCTACCCAGGCTTCCTGAATGTCGAGTTGTACCAGGTATTCTGGGTCCTGATCCTCGCCCTCATCTTTGGCCATGTCGCCGCCTCGGTGATATCAAGGGAGGTTGAATCCAAGACGATAGAGCTGCTCCTGTCGAACCCGGTCCCCCGGTACCAAGTCGTCTTCGAAAAATTTGTAGGGCTGATCCCCATGGTGTTGGTAGTCGACTTCACGGCTATGGCTTCCGTTCTCTTGGTCACCCGGGGGATAGGCGAAGAGCTTGGACTCTACGGCCTCACGATAACGCATCTTCTTGCGATCCCCTACTTCTTCGCTGTGGTGGCCATTGGCACACTGGTCTCCACTGTAATCGACAGGAAGATGAAGGCAAGCATATTCGTTATGGGCATCGTTGTTTTCGGGTACCTAATACAGACCCTGAGCCTCCTAGCACCGGACTACCGGAATCTGGGTTCCGTCTCCCTCATCTACTACTACGACCCTGCCGATGGTTTGTTGAACGGCACCGTGGACGCTGTCGGATGCCTAGTGCTTTCCGCGGTGACAATCGTGTGCCTAATGGCGGCCATGTGGTATTTTGGGAGACGGGATATAAGCATCTAGCAACTCTGACACGTCTTGGGCGCCGGAGGATGGAACTGAAGCGAAGCGTTTGCCTCTGTGACAGAGAACACCGGGTCCTAGGGGTGCTTTCGCCCTCACGTCGATCTTCCTCTCCATCCTCCTCCCATCGAAGGGCTCTGCGACGGAAGGCTGCTATTGAGGAGCCGGAAAGACCGGAGAGCTAGGGAGCTGCCTTTTCTTGGCGGATTGTTTGTACAGCGGCAACACAGAAATAGCCAGCTGTAATGTCGCAAACTGGAAAGATTAAAGACGGCTAGCACCTCCGCCTGCCCGGTAAGCTGGCTCTCCAGCGCCGAGGCTAACCGGCGGGGGAACTGAGCCCCAGCTCCCGGGCCGGGATGACTCGAGGGTCCACGGAGGACTGAAGGTGAGACTGGCCCTTGTTACCGATACGTACCGGCCCCAGGTCAACGGGGTCGTCAGCACCGTGGACTCGATCGCCCGGGCGGTTGGAGACGAGATAGAGGTAAGGATCTTCGCCCCTACAAACGGCGACGGGGAGCCAATGTTCCGCGCCGTCACCTTTCGCCCGTATCCTGACTATAAGATCGCCGTGGTGCGCCCCGAGACCCTGACTAGGAGGCTGATCGAGGAGGAGATCGACCTCGTCCACGTGCACACACCCCTCTCCCTCTGCGCGGCATCCGTCGTCGCGGCGAGGAGGCTTGGCATCCCGGTCGTCGGCACGTACCATACGATGATATCCGAGTACACGCACTACGTATTTCGACGATGCCCCGTACTCCTCAAGGGGCTAGCTTGGAGGTATGTATCCTACTTCTACAGGCGTTGCAGGGTCGTCACGGCACCCTCGAGGGCGGTCCTCGAGATGCTTCTGGAGAACGGTGTGGAGAGCGTTCGTCTCATACCCGGGTTCGTCGACGTTGACCTCTTCACGCCGCGTCCGCGAAGGGAAAATGATCACAACACCATTCTCTTCGTCGGCAGGCTGGATAGAGAGAAGAGGGTCGAGACCCTGATCCGAGCGGCACTTCAGGTGCTCAAGAAAATCCCGCGATGTGAGTTCAGGCTGGTGGGAACAGGGGTCCTCGAGGAGCACTATCGCGACCTGGTGCGATCCATGGGTATGGCCGACAACTTCACCTTCGACCGCTTCCTCGACACGGAGGAACTGGTGGAGGCGTACAGATCCTGCGACGTTTTCGTCATGCCCTCGGACACCGAGACGCTGGGCCTCGTGGCCCTGGAGGCCATGGCATGTGGCAAGCCGGCCGTCGGGGCGGATGCATGGGGCCTGAGGGACGTGATAACCCACAACGTCGATGGACTTCGTTTCCCGCCGGGCGACGACGCCGAGCTGGCGGCACAGCTTGTAAGGCTCTTGGGGGATGGGGAGATGCGCCTACGCATGGGTCTGAAGGCCCGTGAGAAGGCAAAGTCGTTCTCGTACTCTAGGATAGGACGGCGGTGGGTCAGCCTCTACAACTCGGTGCTAGAGGAGGCCCGGAGCGTCAGGAACGGCTGACCTCTTCGTAGGCCTGCTCGAGCCGGCGCGCAGCCTCATCCCAGGAGAGGAGAGCCGCCCTCCTCCATGCCCTCCTCCCAAGCCTTCGACGCAGAAAGGGATCTGAGAGAAGCCCGTTTATCGCCTCGGCCAGCATCCTCGGCCTGCCCGGCTCGACAATGATCCCTCCGTCGCCCACGACCTCTGGAATTCCGCCGACCTTGGTGGCGATCACGGGCTTTCCAGACGCCATCGCCTCGAGCAGCACCAGTCCGAAGGACTCCATTCTGGAGGGTAGAACGAGAAAGCTGC
>CAYWSC010000055.1:0-9231 GCA_964460695.1 Hadarchaeota archaeon (SeqCode) | reverse complement strand
CCGGCATCGTCTCGGTCAGTAGATGACTGCCTGGATGTTCGCCTTCTCAAAGTCCCTGGGCACCTCGCCGTCGACAGAGAACTTGTAGAGCGCCGCAGTCAATATCCCGTCTACCGCTGTTCCTACCACTGCAAGAAGCATGAAGTAGATTATGACCGATGCAACGATCAGCACCGCCAACGCTGGAGAAAACGAGAATACCGAGAAGGCGACGAAGAGGAAAGGAAGAGCTGCCAAGCTGAGCAGCATGAAGATGATGTTAGTGGAGATATAGGCCGTTACTCCCTCTCCCCATGTCCTCCTCATGATTCCCAACGATCTCCCTATCGCGTCAATCGGGCCAAGATCCTCGTACAGGATTACCGGAATCACGAAGTAGGTGGAGACGCCCCAAGCAAGACCCCCGATCGCCGAAACGATCTCCCCCAACAGCCCGCCTTTCTGCCTCAAGACCCTGAGCACCACACCCACGGTCGCCGCAATAATGCTCCACTGAAGGATCTTCCATGCCCTCGTCCAGGCGACGGAGAGCCCCTGCCGAATCGTAGGATCTCCCCCGTCAAACCTGATCTTGGCGCAGGCCACAAGCGCCGCGTTGAACAAGACGATCACAAACGAGGAGACGAGGTAAGAGGCGATGAAGACGGCCAAGGCGTAGCCGGGTGATAACAGCCCGAGCGCCGCCGGGACGCCCAGAATGGTCAGAAGAACCAGGAAACACAGCACAGCAGAGGCCACGGGCAGAAGCATGACCTCCTTATCAGCCCTAAGAACCTTGAAACTGGCTTTTGTGATCTCCCAGCCCCTGAGGATTCTTGCCGTGAACCCTCCCCAGGTTGCCGGGAGGCACGTTGCTCGTTCCTGAAATATCTTGCGGGCTAGATGGCTAGATCCTAGAACCCAGTCTGGGGGCGGCGCGAGCCTCCGTCAGACGGCGCAGAACGTCTTCCTTAACGCTCTCACCGTTTCCAAGTTCCTACGGACAACGCGCGTCGCCCACCTCCGGCTGATTGATACAGCTTGAGGACGAACCACTTTCTCTGTCCCTGAAGCCTAGCCATTCAGGTGCAGATCTGTATCTTTCGCGGAGGATGCGCAGGTCGTCAGTTGGAATCGCGCGGCACGCTCGCTTCTGGCCTTCGCGGGAATTCTCGGCCTTCTTCAACTGGACAAGTTCGTCGGGGCGCCCAAGGAGCGAACTAGCTGGAATCAGTCGTCACCAGTTATCGAGGTTACGGACAGCTCGCTTGAGGCCACCCTGTCGTCCGGAGGACTGCTGCTTCTAGACTGCTTTCCGGAGTGGTGTCCGCCATGTAGGAGGATGCACCCGGTCGTCGAGGGAATGGCAACCAAGTACAAGGGGCGCATAGGCTTTGGGAGGCTTGACCTAGACGAAAACCCTCGAAGTGGGGCTAGATTTGGAATAAGGTCGATACCCACTTTCATCGTATTTAGAGACGGAGAGGAGGTCGGTCGGCTGGTCGGAGCTGTAGGGGCATCCGAGTTTGAGAGCTGGGTCACAGGTTTTCTTGAAGAGGAGGCCTCGGCGTGAAGGACTCGGCGAGGAATACAAGGAGTACACGAATCATCGTCGAGCCATCGAGACTGGTGAGACCAAAGCTCCGTCGAGGATTGCTAGGAACCTCGCTCTTATTGCCGCTGAGAGTGCCTCTGTTGCTACTGCCTCTAGGCCTTGCCGCCCTGTTGTTGACGCTGAAGCTAGGGGTCTTCGCTGTAGGAGTGACAGGTGTTCTTTCTGCAGTAGCAGAAGCGTCAATCTGGCTGGCCGTGCTCCTGATCGTGTGCGCCCTGGAGGCCGTCGGGATCCAGGTGGTCGCCGACGCAGACACTGGGGAGGAGGTCTCGTTGTCCTCAATGCGGAAGGAGTTTCTGCTTTCCGTTCGACGTCTTCCCACCATTCTTGCCGTTCTGCTCTTGCTGGCCTGCCTGCTGCTGGCCCTGCACAAGGTTCCGCTTGCAATAGTCGGTCTTTCAAGAATCATACCCGGCCTCATTCTGGCGGTTCTAGCCATCCTGATCGTGGTGCCGTACGTAGGAATACGGCTCTTCGGTGTTGTGCAGGCTGCGATCTTGGACGGAGAGGATCTGTGGGGAAGCATCCGCAGAACCCTCTCTGCGACGAAGGGGGAGTTTTGGTCCCTGTTTATCCTTTTCATACTGGTCGGGGTGGCTGTAGGGCTGATCTCGCTTGTCATCCTCCCGATAGGCATCTTGCTTCCGCCGTACCTCGCAGTTCTTTTGCTGCTCGGCATTGCCACGATGTCATCAGGGGTCTATGCCTCCTGCTCCACTCTTGCGTACCTTGACCTAACCGCCGTAGGTAGCCGGGCGGAGCCCAAGAAGGCCTTGCCTCTAGTGCCATGGCCGACCCGGGAAGCAATGTTCTGCGCCAAGATGGCTCCACCCGTTCCGAAGACTGGTCGACCACAGTTCGGCCCTAGGAGACTTCCCGAGTGCACAAGCCGCGTCGACTGTATGGCGTGTGTCAGTTACACACTTAAGGGTGGCAAGGACTATTGCATCAAGTACCACAAGTTCCTACGGTAGAGGCCACAGACATGCACTCGGTGAGGGTCCCCCACGCAATCGGTTTCTCAGACACCCAACATAATCGGCCTAGTAGAGGTGGTAGGCAACAGAAAGGCCTATCCATCTCTTGAGAAGTTGGCGTTCATCGATCGCCTCTCGTCTCAACGCCTAGAAAGGTCGTCTCTCTTAGTCGGTTCACAGTCAGAGTAGTTTCCCTTCTCTAGCCACCTCTCCTACAATGCCCAACTCTTTGGATCTTCTTCGGTACTCCTCGGGTGTCAGGCATATTATGTCTGCATCAACACACGGACCCATGAGCTTATATGTCTCCACCAACCTCTCGCGGAACGGTATGCCTTTGAAAGCGCTGCTGACGACGACTAGGTCAAAGTCGCTCGTCTTAAGGTGGTCACCCCTTGCCCGCGAACCGAACAGGATGACTTTGGCATCCGGATATCTGCTTCGCACGGCCTCGAGAAACGGCCTCAGCCTTGCAGTTTCTCTATCTCCGCCCGGATCCAAGACATCACCTCTGCGGCCCCCTCGAGGATCGGCTTGGTGTTTTGCTCGTCGTACAGTTCGTAAGGAGGTCCGCCCGCTGCATCAGGGTACCGCGAGATCACAAATTCGGGAGTAAGCGATCTGGCTACGCTCAGAACGTCCGAAGGAGCATCGAGTTCCTCGGAGATCTGTGCGAGGTTGTGGGTCCTCGGAGGTGCAATGCGCTTCCTCTCTATGTACAGAGCCTTAAGGCCCTTTTCCACGGCCTGCTGGCAGAAAAAGGCCGCTGCATAGAAATGACGAGAGGTAAAGCAGTCGTTCGCCGTCTCCAGATCTGCCTCTGCCTGCGACAGCCAATCGCGGCTCTCTCTCCGCACGAGATACTTCTCCTCCCTAGTAAGAAATGTGTTTGCCCCAACCGCGTCATAGCGTCATACGTCAGGCTTAAGAGCCCTCTCCTGACTGGTAGCAGCATCGAGCTCTTCTAGCACATAGTCATCGACGGATAGGCTCGGGGCCTTCTAGTCATTCGCTATCGACGAGTCTTGGACCCCGGATCCCTTGACCTCCTTATGATACTCGACGTAGGAGTAGACAGCCAAGTAGGTGGCAGCCGCGAAGATCGGGATCATGATGAAGTAGACGGACAACCTTCCAAAGAAGGCCCCCAAGACGGCGATCGCCCCCGCGGCTTTGAACATACGCGAGCCGACCTGGTGAGTCTTGTTCCACACTTCCTCGCTGCTAAGCGTCCATGGCGTCCTTATTCCTATGAACCAGTTCCTCTTCGCCTTCTCTAGGAGGATTCCAGTGTAGTAGAACAGCGCGCCGATTCCTATGGGCAAAGTCATGCCGGGGTCTAGCTGGATGCCCAGATTCCAGAGTACCACTTGCAGGTGGACCGTCAAGATGAAGAGGCAGAAGAGCACGATGAATCCGTCGTAGTAACTTCTAAACTTCTCGATGTTGGCCTTGAGGGGGTCTATCATGGGTATCAGCGCCAGAAACAGGACTAGGAGGAAGAGGATCGAGGGGATCAGGAACAAGCCCACCGCCTTCGGAAGGTATCCATCTACCTCGCCTCTGGCGTTCCAGTGGGAGGCCACCCGATCCGGTACCCGGGGATAGGCGTATATGCTTACAGCGCACGACACGAGAACTATTGCGAAGGCGGCGGCGTAGGCTCTCCTCATGGTAGCTGAGCGGAGAGATCCTCTAAAGTATTTTTCGGGTTGATTTGGCACTGCTGGCTATCCTTCAGCGCCTAGTGGCTTCCCCTCGACCGTAGGCCCTGCTGTTTCTATGCTGAGAGCTGTTCCGAGGCGGCGCCCTCGGCAACAGCCTCCTCCTCCATCTCTGACCTGTGTTCCTTGCAGTAGGGCGGGCAGTAGGGGCAGAGGAGCTTGTCGCATTCCGGATGCGCACACGCGTGGCCCGTCTCTACGAGGAAGAGCCTCCCACAGTCGGGACACTGAGCGTGCTTGTTGCAGAACCTGCATCTGGGGCATACTATCTCGGTGCATCCTGGATACTCGCACTCGTGGCCATAATTCTCCTTGTCGAACAACCTGCCACAACCCGGACATACGTCCAGGTCTCCCCTCAAGGATCTGGTCGCCCTAAGAAAGCCGTTAACCTTATCCCTTATCGCCTCGAGCATGTCATCCCCAATACTACTGCTCGCACGCCGCTTAAATCGGCCGCAGAAGACGATTTGACTGTGACAAGAAGTGGCAGCTGTGCGAATCTCGCGGGGTCTTGAACCATGAAGCGAGTCGCTGGGAGCCCCTGAGTACCACGGTGGTTTGACGCGACGACTGGCTCTCTGTGCCAAGTCTCGTCACAATTCCCCGCGCCGCTCCCCATTCTTCAGCTTCGCTGACACACATTATACTGGGCGACAGCCTTGGGTTTTGGAGGAGGAATGGGTGGCTTCGGCGGATTCGGCCTTAGCGGTGTAGGCGCCGGAGGAGAAGGCGGTGCCGAGGGCGAAGGCGGTGAGGAAGGCGGCCCGATGGGGCTGCTCAACACGGCCATACCTGGCGTCCTTCTCTTCCTCGGGATCATGCTGATAGGCGCGGGACTCTTCATGTTCAGCATGGTCAAGGTGTGGTCCCCGAGGATATGGCTGCCCATGGCTTTCGGCACAGGAATAGGTGCCGGTGGCCAGGTGTTCAAGTTCAGGTCAAGGAAGATAGTCATGAGCTTCGGCGCGGCACAGGTATGTGAGATCTGTGGCGTAGAGCTGGCCCTCAGGCAGTGCTTCAGCTGTGGGAGGTGGTTCGGACCAAACTGCCAGGGCCGATACTACGACGCGAAGGGAAACCTGGTGGCAGACGACACTCGGTGCATAGACTGCACGACCTGCGCCATCTGTGGTCAGCCGACCAAGGGCTACCAGTGTCTGAAGTGTGGGAGAAGGGTATGCGAGGACTGTCTCGACGAGACGAAGAGATACTGCATAGAGTGCGCCGGCCAGCTGAAGATAGCGCGGAAGGAGCTGCCCGAGGAGGAGATAGCGGCCGAGGCGAGCGACGCAAAGGTCGTCTCCCTGAGCTCTCCCTTCGGGCTTCCAAGACCCCTTGCGAGGAAGATAACCGAGAGGGTGAAGTCGGACCTGATGGGGAAGGAGCTTCTACTCGGCCATGAATACCCGTCTCTTGGAACGACGTTCAGGGTCGTTGGTGCCTCTCCGAGCGAGAGGGTGATCATGCGGGAAGACACCCGGGTGAAGATAGAGAGCTAGGCTCAGAGCCCCAACGGCAGGGCTTTTTCTCCGAACCACGGAGCGAAGGATCCGCCTCGAGGAAGACGCGAACTAGAGAGGTCGTCGGCCCCGCCTAGTCATAGATTTGGATCGATCTCGCTAGGACGAAGGCAAACTGCTCCCCTGGAAGCCGACGAGTAGAGACGACTTCGAATCCGGCCCGCGAGGCCATCTCAATGATCTCATCCAAGGAGTAGTACCTCTCGCCCCACATTCTCTCGCCGGCATGTCCTCTCAGAAAATCAGCGATCAGGAGAAGGCCTCCCTTCTTCAGGACTCTCCTAGCCTCTTTCAGGGCTCTAACGGGATCTGAGAGCTCGTGGAGAGTCCTTACCATGGTAACTGCGTCAAAGCTCTCCGACTCGATTCCGCTCAGGTCGTGCGCGTCTGCCTTCTCGCAAGATCCGGTCCGCGGGACGCGGGCCATGGCCTGCCTCGTCTTGATCGCCGGTGCCCTTGGAGAGGTGTCGACACCCACTCCATGGATCCCGAATCGCGCGAGATGAGCTACGAGAGACCCGTCGCCACAGCCTACGTCCAGAACCGATCCCACCCCTCGGAGCAGACCGACAGCGGTAGTGTTGATGAGATCCTGGTCGACGTCTGACAATGCCTCACCCTCCCTACATAGCCCAGATCCCGGCTCTTATTTCTACGTGCCTGGGATCGCCAAGACGCATCCTTGGCACTGTTGGATCTTGGATGTGAATCCTCGAAGCATGACGGCAGCGTGCCGCATGAAAGAGAGGTGTGGAGAGGCGAGGTATGCCACCTCTCGTAGATATCTTTAGATATCTTATTTCAGGTTCTCCTAGCGGATATCCCCCGATACGAAGGGTGAGGAAGTTGGAGATAGATGAGTTCCGCAGACAGGCGCATCGCCTAGTCGACTGGATGGCGGATTACCTAGAGAACGTCGAGACATACCCCGTCATGTCACAGGTGAAGCCCGGCGAGATCGCTGAGAAGCTACCAACCAGCCCGCCTCTCAACCCGGAGCCCTTTGACGAAATCTTTGCAGACTTCGAGAGGATCGTCCTACCTGGGATAACGCACTGGCAGCATCCCTGCTTCTTCGCCTACTTCCCGGCTAACAGTAGCCCCCCATCGGTCTTGGCAGAGATGCTGACTGCAACACTAGGCGCACAGTGCATGATCTGGCAGACGTCTCCGGCGGCTACCGAGATGGAGGAGAGGGTGATGGAATGGCTTAGGGACATGATCGGCTTGCCTAGCGGGTTTGTCGGCGTCATCCAAGACACCGCCTCCACCTCCACCCTCTGCTCGATTCTAAGCGCGCGGGAGAGGGCCTCCGAGTTCTGCACAAACTCTACAGGTCTTTCCCAAACCAGAGAGATGACGGCCTACTGCTCCGAGGAGGCCCACTCGTCGGTTGAAAAAGGGGTGAGGATCGCAGGGATAGGAAGCGACAACCTGAGGAAGATCCCCGTGGACGAGAACTATGCGATGGTTCCTGACGAGCTAGAAAGGGCGATCAAGAGGGACATGGCTGCCGGTAAGCTACCGGTCCATGTGACTGCCACCATAGGGACCACGGGCTCCACGGCCATCGACCCCCTCAAAGAAATTGGGAAGATATGCAGGAAATACGGTGTCTGGCTGCACGTCGACGCGGCTCTAGCCGGTACCGCTCTGATCCTACCCGAATATAGGTGGATGATCGACGGCATAGAGTATGTGGACAGCTTCGTCTTCAACCCCCACAAGTGGATGTTCACAAACCTCGATTGCTCCGCCTTCTTCGTAAAGGATCCAGAGACCCTAATCAAGACGTTCCAGATCACCCCGGAGTACCTCAGGACAGCTCAAGACCGCAGAGTCAAGAACTTCAGGGACTGGGGAATCCAGCTTGGAAGACGGTTCCGTGCACTCAAGCTCTGGTTCGTCATCCGCAGCTACGGGGTGCAGGGACTCCAGAGGATGATCCGGTCGCACCTTGAGATCGCAAGGGACCTAGCGGGATGGATAGACGAATCGGAGGACTTTGAGCTCCTGGCACCCGTTCCCCTCAACACTGTGTGTTTCCGTTACCACCCTCCCCATATCTCGGACGAGACCGATCTCAACCGGGTCAACGCAGATCTCATGAACACCTTGAACCGCACCGGCAGGCTATACCTGACGCACACCACGCTCAGGGGTAGGTACACGCTGAGGCTCGTCGTCGGGCAGACGTACGTCACCAGAAGGCATGTAGAGGAAGCGTGGCGCCTCATAGACAGCACCGCGCGCTCACTCGCCTAGGCGCTGCCGCTGCTCAACCAACTGTCATTCGCCGAGTAGGCTTGACTAGCCTTCGACTGCGAGCAGACGATTCTTCACGGACATCTCGAAGGGATTTGAGTAGTGGTAGACCTTGCAAACCTCGCTCCCTCTGATGATCACCGGCGTCGGCCGTTCCAAGATGAACTCGGCGGAATCCCATCGGTTGAAGGCGATGAAACCGAGGGAAAGGCTCTGGATAGGGGTGCTGTAGGTCTTGGAGAGGTCGGGGAAGGCCAAGGGACCGGTGTCGACCTGGTACGCCTTGTTGCTGTGTCCAACGTTTAGCGTTTTCACCGGGCACTCTATTACCGCTGAGTAGCCGGTGGAGGGGTCAGCGATCTGGGTCTGTGAGACTACTGGGATCCCAAGATCCGTTGCTCTCCAGACCTCGTCCCATGTCTCCAGCTCTCTGTACTCCTTCGCGTTCCGCAGTCTAAGCCGAGGTCGACCCCACACGTCTTCTACCCTAGCCACCTCTCTGTACCCATCTGTAACACTTGCCCTCCTGCGAAATATCAGGACGTGGTCTCCGCCGAAAATAGGCCGAAAGTCGTAGTTGTCCTGGTAGAACAACCCACTATCGGCGAAAGTGTCCTCGCTCTTACACGAGGCACATACAAGGTAGTCGTTCCAAGCCGAGGATCCGTAAAACACCCGTGTCCTGCTCTCTACGAGAAACCTCACTGCATTGAACCCTGGGGGGTGACATACGAAGGAAGATCCGTAGAGGAGGGGCGTCGGCCATATCGACGTGGCCAGATCACTAGCCGTGGTACTGTCCATGCTTTGCTTTCACGATCCCCGCTTGAAAAGGTTGCTGCCTGCATGGCACCTGGGCTGAAACGCATAGACTGTTTCCGCCAGCTGTCGCACCTTCGGTGCTAAGTTTTTTCTGTTCCCCCGGCATGCAGGTAGCCTCAATAACCGGAGGGCCGCCTTTGGAAAAGGTGCACAAGGATTTCCACGGGGTCCTAAGCTGTGCAATAGACTTCCTAGAGTCGGAGTACGGCTTACAAGGCCTGTACGAATTCCTTTCGAGTCTAAGCGGAACGGCGTATGCACCGCTCGTCGAAGAGATGAGGAAGGAAGGGCTACCTGCGCTACGAAGACACGTAGAGAGGATTTTC
>CAYWSC010000054.1:0-9420 GCA_964460695.1 Hadarchaeota archaeon (SeqCode) | reverse complement strand
TGTTCTCGCTACTACGGTTGCCCCCTCTTTATCGTAGACCCTGTTATGCGCCGCAAGCCATGCATCTTCCCAAGGTATATCCTTGACCAGAGGATGGTCCGGAATCTCTATATCAAGTTTGAATCGGAACGATCCCCAATCCTTCTTGTCAGTGGCACAGACCACGGGAAGTATATCCCCGAGCACCGTCTCGCCCCAACTCACATCCTGGCCCCATGGGCCTGAGACACCGCCAAACGAGGCGGGGTCATCCACCATCAAGAAGCCTACTCCATTTTCGAGGATGGCGTCCCTAGTCCAGAAGAGGAAACCTCCCTTCAAATGGTGTTGCTGGGCACCCGCTATACAGATCACGTCAAACTTGTTTCGGACACATTCTTCGGTTCGCGGTAGATACAGGCGGTAATACCTTTGTGCCTGCTTCTCACCGATTATGGCGATCTCGCTCTGCACCGGTGTGATGACAATGCGCGGGTCCTGGAAGAAGAAGGTCGCGGCGAAACCACCGCGGTTGAAGGCATCACCGATATGGAGTAGACGGATTCTCCCGGTCTCCGGATCCACTCTCCCTAAGGCCGCGCCAGAAAGGATTACGCAAGACACATAGAACAGGAGAATAGTCTTATCCATTTTCTTCATCTCGTCCATCTCATCTTGCCATCTACCTCATCATCCCCTCCCTGGATGTGCTCGGTAGAGATCCCGCCATGGTGTGCGGTTGAAGCCATGATGGGTGTCAGATACAGCAGGGGCATAGGCATGGGCTCAACCTTCATATGGACGTAGGGGCTTGGCCCTGGGTAAGGATCCCCAGTGTAGAGGACTGAAAACTTCCCGCGGTCGATTCCCCCGGTCGCTACACCCCATTCACCAGCAAATCTGAGTAGGTAACCCCACACGGGCCAGGCCTCCGCCTCCTCAGCTATAGACCCTCCCCAGTCATCCCTCAATGCTCTAAGGGGCAAATCCTATAAAACGATTTCTAGGAAGTCAAAGCTGAGGCTCTTCCCCCTCTCAAAGCCGGTCTGGGAGATCTTGGATCAATATGATGAAATTCACTAAGACCCTCTTGCTGGCGATCTTATCGCTAGATGTACCCACATTTGCACCGTGCAACATGCTAAAGCCAGCGGTGACGAGGAATGGAGAGAAGGACTCTTCCCCGAAATCAAACGGAGCAAGGATCTGTTAGACACGTTTCCGATTTACCTCACAGGCAACGAACCATCCCCGTCTCACCGGCCCTAACCCCATGTCCAACCTCGAATGCGGAGCGTAGGCACACATGTGAGCGCCTCGACTTCTCTCCGCGCGACCAGGCTCGGCCCTCAACTTCATCTCCACGGGGACGCCTCATCCCGCTCTCGACGACGGAAACCACCTCAGCTTTGGACTTGAACCTCCAATGCTTTCGTGAAACCCATCTTCGCAAGTTCGGAGAAGAGCACCTCAAACAGTCGCCCACTATGCGGTCCCTAGGATCTTCTCACACGCATCGGGGTCAAAGTCAGCTAGTCCTCGCCGTGAACAAGCAGGCTTAGCCGATGGGAACCCTTTTCCGAACTGTGACAGGGTCGAGAAACATGACAGGCTGCAAAACAGTCCAGCCTATCCGCATTCACACCGCTCAGGCATGATGCCGTCAGTAGGTGCAGCCTGATCACAAGGGGATTTGCCGCCTCCGACAAAGGCCTCGCACAAGGAGGAGGACCGAGACGACCTCGCCGATACCAGCACCTGCCGGCTCAGCCAATGGAAAGCGATACCGGGTTATCGGGAGAGGCTGGTTCCCAGCCAAGTCCCTGATCGACAAGATCACCTTGTAGGTCCCCTTAGGAAGAACATCCATCCTGGCGGTTGCGTTCCAAGTCATCGAGATAGAATTCCCCTCACCTGAGAGGAAGTCCACAGGCACGCCATCGGGACCAACTATACTTACATTCCAATTGCAGTACTCCGTCAGATTAACCGTGAACCTCATGCCGTACCTAAAGTAGCTCGCTACGGCCTCAGCAACTCTTGGGTAAATATGATCGGGATTCGTCATCGTGGAGAAGTTGCACCATGCCTTCAGGCCGCCGTGGGTCGTGTAATCCGCCCTAACGACCACTGGCTCCCTCCCGCTAATCGTCCAGTTCACAGTCCCGTACGGTTCAATCATATCAACTGTTTTGGTCAGCTGTCTTCCCGTTGCCAGACAGCTAACGTTAACCACCACATTCCTCATATGGTAGAACCTCCTGTTCTCAAGCTGGATCATCATCCCCTCTCCATCCGACGCGTTCACAACATGGATTTTCATATCCTGAAGAAACTCCCTCAGGCCCCAGCGGAATTCGTCTCTAACGGCCGGGTCGGGGTCGTTGATGCCAGGCCACCCGGCTCCCCAGGAACCGGTACCGGGCCAAAGTGCAGCTCCCATAACCCCCCAGTCGTCGTTAAGCACCACACTTGCCCACGACTTGCGGAGGAAGGGAAGCCCATGCCCCCACTCCGTCATGAAGAGTGGCTTTGTGGGTGGAATATCCGGCTTTCTTCCGTAGACATTGGTCCCGATGACGTCCTGCCAGAACGTGTAGTGCTGCCAGAATGGGTTCGAGTAGCAGACCGGCCTGTCATAGGGGTCAAGAGCGTGGGCGGCCAGGTACCTCGTCCTCAGATATGTTTTCATGGGTTCATCCTTCGTTGAGTCCTGGACACACATCTCGTTGGCGACGTTCCATATGATTACGTTCGGGTCATTCCTCATTGCGAGGACTGCGAGCTGTATCTCCATCTCGTTGTACGGCGAGTCAGGTCTGTCGTAGGCGACCGTCGTTTCCGCACACTCTGGCGTGGAGATTATCGCTGTGCAGGAGTCCCCCACGAGCGGCGCATAGACTATGCCCTTCTCCAGGGCAAGTTCGACATCGCGAGGACTGGGATTGTCCGTACGGACGCCGTTTAGTCCTATCCACTTCATTACGTCCAAGTCTTTCGGCTGAGGGTAGTGGACTCCTCTGAAGATGAACCTCTCCCCGTTGACGTAGAATCTGTTCCCTCTGACCTCGACCACCGTGCCGTGGAAGGCCTCCTCCACAACGTCGATCTCTTCCGTGCCATTCAAGATGCTGACTCGCGCCACGTACTTCTCAAATCTGGGGCGGTATGTCCAGCTGAGGTTGAACGTCCTCTCCTCGCCCGACCCAAGCGATACGTGCATCATGTCACCTCCCCGTTCCTCTGAATCGCCGTCAAACACGGAAAGGCATAGCTGGCCGTCAAAGGGCGGACCGCCGTTGCTGATCGTGACCTCAAAGGTGAAGTTCGCTCTCACGTCAGCCGACACCTCCTTCGGTGGGACGAGATTCACATTGGAGATGTAGCATGGCCTGGTCAGGACCAGGTACACATCCCCAACGATCCCGGCCTCCGGCGTGTGTGGATCCTCCAAGACACGCACGGCCAGGTGGTTTTCCCCGAGCCTGATCGCACCCCCGATGGGAAACATATAGGGCCAATCAAGGGGGTAGATGTGATAGTACGGCGTGTCTTTGGTAGCCTTGTAGCCGAAGGATCCAAATTGCCTGTACTTCAAAAGATCACACAGGGCGGGGTCAGGATTCTGAAGCCTAACACCATTGAGCCAAACCTCTCCCTCGTCCATGATCCGATCAAACCGAAGAAATCTGGGTCTCAGCCCAGGCAGCTTAGAAAGGTTGAAGCTCCGGCGATACCAAGCATAGCCACTATGCTCAATCCCAAGCGCTTTCCAATCAGCCGGCACCGGAGCCGAAGACCAGTTCGACTCATCGACTGCAACGTCGCTGAAGAGCGAAGAGTCCACAGTAGTGAAGCTCCAGTTGCCATTCAGATAGATCCTCGGACGCTCCTCGGCGACAGCCACAGCGAGAACCAAGAGAAAGACGAGGAATGGCAACGTAGCGAGCCTCGTACCACTCACCCCGGAGGGGACCTGAACCACGTTTTATTAATCTTCATATCTATGTGAACATGAATATGAACATGTGAACATCGAAGATCAACATAGCCAAGGCAGCCATCCCAACTTCAGGACGAAGAGAGATTCAGGCATGAATCACTTCGTTCAAACAAACCATACATGCATGCATCATTCCCCGCGAGAAGAATAATCTCTCAACAAAGCGAGGGGTCCTAGGTAGGGTAACATGGGAACCCGACGACCTCGCCTCCTCTATCCGCCCCAACCAGCGTTCTGCTGCCAGCGTCTCGCCTCGACGACAGAAATCAACGAAAAAACCCGCCGACGACGTATCGAAGAGAGCAAGGGCAGCCATACCGACCATTACTAATCTCCAGAGTTCAACTTACCCGTGCGGATGCTGAAGAAGCTTCATGACTTGGTGCAATGGCAGTCCCGTGAGAGATGGTGAAAGGGAAGGTCGCCAGCATGGTTATCAATTCTCCCGGCAGAAGCGACATGTACATCGGCCCACTGGGCATAGTCACACTTCCCGGTGGCGAATACCTTGATCCAGACGACTACTTCGGAGACTGGGACGAGATCGCGGTAGATACAACGCCTCGCTAGTTTTCCGCTCTTCCGACAAGGGCAACACCACGAAGAAGTTGGCCTCTCCTAGTCGGCAGTGCTGGTCCACGCTTCTTTGCGAGAACGCCCTTTACACAGTTGGCACAAGTCGCAGGAACGAAGACACAGTTTCTCCACATAGAGTCTTCCCCCCTGGTTCATTGCGGGATCCAAGCATATGGCGGTCGAGATCGAAATCTTTAACAACGTGCACTATACGCAGGCGGCATGGAGGAATAGAACTGAGGACCGTTGAAGTCGTGCCAAATGTATGCTGGGTGGGAGCGGTCGACTGGGACACGCGAACCTTCCACGGAGCCCACCACTCGACCCACTTCGGAACCACCTACAACGCGTATCTGATAGTAGACGAGAATGTTGCCCTCGTAGACACGGTTCTTCGGCCCTTCGCCGGGGAGATGCTGGACCGGATTTCAAGGCTGGTCGATCTCTCCGAGATAAGATACATCATTGCAAACCACGGAGAGGCGGACCACTCGGGATCAATACTGGAGGTGCTCAAACACGCGCCAGATGCGACCGTTGTCTGCACGAAGAGGGGAAAGGAGTCCCTTGAGAGGCAGTTCCACACCTCCCTCAAGACCAAGATCGTCAAGACGGGCGACAAGATAAGCCTCGGCAAATACACGCTCACCTTCATAGAGGCCCCGATGCTCCATTGGCCGGACTCGATGTTCACCTACCTAGAGGAGAAGGCACTCCTAATGCCGAACGACGCGTTTGGCCAGCACCTCGCCTCCAGCGGACGCTTCGACGACGAGGTCGACCAGTGCCTGCTCATGGAGGAGGCCCGAAAGTATTATGCTAACATCCTCACCCCCTTCAGTAGGCTCGTTGAGAGGAAGCTGGAGGAGATCCAGAAGCTCGGGATCAAGATTGATATCATTGCACCGAGCCACGGGGTCATATGGCGCAGCGACCCAGGTAAGATCATCCAGGCCTACTCGAAATGGGCGTCCGGCGAGACAGAGCTGGCGGCGGTCGTTGCCTACGAGACGATGTGGGGCGGAACAGAGGCCATGGCGAGGGCCATCGTCGAGGGACTCACAGCCGGCGGGGTATCCACCAAGATGAGGCGCCTCTCTAGGTGCGACCGGTCGGACGTGATATCCGAGATGCTCGAGGCCAGGGGCGTGATTGTCGGCTCGCCCACCCTCAACAACGGCGTCTCCCCACAGGTGGCCGAGCTGCTATCCGAGATCAAGGGGCTAAAGTTCGGTGGACGCGTCGCTGCTGCCTTCGGCTGCTTCGGCTGGGGAGGGGGAGCCACCAAAGTCATAGAGGATTCTCTCAGGGACGCGGGGATGGAGATCCCCCTGCCAGCCCTCCAAGTCAAGTGGCATCCCGACGGAGACGATCTGGAGCAATGCTTTGACTTTGGGAAACGGCTTGCCGAGCAACTCAAGTCGAAGTCCTAGCGGATAGTCTGGAAAACCTCCTGGGACCACGGGTTCGATGCGTTACTTGAAAACGAGGAGCAGGGAGGCTATCTTCTTCGGACCCAGCTCCACCGAGACGGTTTTCCCCTCCGGGCTCAGCGAGCGTAGGATCCTCTCCTCGCCGTCGACCTCGTGGGCAGAGGATATCGCCTTGAAGCAGGTGACCTGTGCTGTCAGGGAATCCGAAGTTGGATTGTAGATGCGGACGATCATGCCCTCTCCCTCCTCGGGCTTCTTCACCGCGCTCACCCTCACCTCGGCCGGCTGGATCTCTAGGAACGAGCCAGTCTTCGGCATGGATCCTTCATGCCCAGATGTCTGCGCCACGAGAGGTGGGAGGTTGAGGGCCTCAGAGTGTTCGGCCACCTTGCCCTCAATCCAGTTGCCCTCATGAGGCATAAGGGCGTAGGTGAACTCGTGGACACCTGGGGCCTGCGAGAGCTCCATCTCGGGGTGGCGCTCCCACCGCCACGCCACTGTCGTAAGCGCAACCTCATAGGCCCTGAACAGGGTTAGGTATATGGTCCGGCTTGGATCCTCCGAGACCTCGTACTCCCTGATACCGTCGACCAGCACTGCAAGTCCAGCATTCCCATCGCTGAGATCGACGAAGTTCAGCATGGGGCTCGCCGGGTTCCACGGGCCGACCCACGGGCTGTCCTCCCCTCTCTCTACCCCCCTCTCGACGACGTCGAAGGCACTCTCCACGTGACACACGTTCGTCTTGATCCAGGTTGGGAACGCAACCCTCAGCCTGTGGTCCCGGCAATTGTTCTCCACCCTAGTCTTTATCTCTAGGTACGGTGATCCCTGCCTCAGGGTTACGAACGACGTTATGCGCAGGGGGGCCTCCTCATCGCTTCTGGTAGCTTCGTCGCCATTTCCATCCAGGCGCTTCACAGGATCGGATTCGCCTTCGTCGAGGCGGACGGGAATAGACATCTCGTAGTCTATCCTCATCGTTGCCTGGAGAGGCCCGTTGTCGACCACCGAGACGTGTTTGAGAGAACCGCGACTGGTTACAACCCTGTCATAGGCCGGAGGGATATGCCTCCACGCCATCCCGGACTCCCCATCGTCCACAAAGAGGTTCAGGCCGCTGTAGACCCTTCCCGTCTTCTTGTGGGTCACCCGGAGGGTTCCGTCCTGGTCGATCTCCACGCAGACATGGTCATTCTCCATCTTGAAGGGTGATTTGGCAATGGAACCCCTTGGGACCACCTGGTAGTCCCTGTGCTTCACGACGAAGGTCTTGTACCCCATCGCTGGGATCGAGGTTGCGAGCAAGTGGAGCCCCACCCTCTCGGAGGGCATCTCCACCGTGGCATCGTTGAGCTGTCTGAGCACAGGCCTCGACTTGCTCTGGGAGAATGTCTGGAGGGGAACCTCCTCCCCGGTCGACGCCTCGTGGACCGAGAAGTACTCGTAGCCACAGTCCTCTGGGAGGTCGATGTAGGCCGTTACGACCTCGGTTCTCGGGACCGGTGACGGGTTGAAGACGGTCACGACCACCTCGTCCTCTGCCACGTCCGAGTTGTCGATCCTTAGTTGGACCGCTTGGAGGGCCCTCCTCGTAAGCCCCTTCGAGATGTTCACTACCTGGTCCAGGCGATAGAGCATGTCCTTCTCTATCTGGTCTATACCCGTTCCCGCGATGCTGTCGTGGGGGTGGCATCTCAGTAGGTATCGCCATGCCAGCTCGATCAGGCTGGACGGATACTCCTCTTCCAAGAGGTAGGCGAATGTGGAGAAGGGCTCGGCCCACCTCTGGAGCCAGTTTTCGGCCTGGTTGTTCCTCCTCTTTATCCTGGGCCTGCTGGACGTTACCTCGTGGTAGAGGAAGGCGGCCCGCCCGATCTTCCTCGGCGTCCTCCTCTCCCCTCTGAGCACAGGGAGCTGCCCCACCTCTTCCTTCAGCCTGCGGACGTAGTCCTCTAGGCTCGAGAAGAAGATCCGATCTGGGCGGGCGATCTCCTCAGCCGCCTCCACGACCTCTATCTCCATGGGGTCCGGCGCATAGCTGTCGTGACCCAGCATATAGGCGAAGACCCTTGTCGAGCATGCCTCGATCTCCTTTTTCTTCAGGTTTTCCAGTCCAGATCTCAGCTTCTCCTTATCCAGAGACTTCCCCGGTCTTAGGAGGAAGTAGTGAGACCTGTAGTCCTCGGGCCCGCAGAGGTGGAATGGAACTCCTCCTTCACGCCACCGATAGCCCCTCTCGGAGATCTCTTTGCCATAGACAGCCGGCCTATAGACGTCGAAGAAGAAGTTGTAGCGGGCGTTCGAGCCCATCCTGGTGCCAAGGAGCCTTGTACCGTCGGCCCCCTCGAGTATGAACTCTGAGGGAACCTCGTCCAGAGTCACGCCATGGTAGAACAAGATGGTGTCGATCCCAAAGCTCGCATATATCTGGGCGATCTGCGATACCTGGCCATAGGAGAATGGACTGTACCCTATCTTCATAACGTGGCCCAGGCTCCTAGCGACCTTGTGCCCGAAAAGCAGATTCCGGAACAGCGACTCGCCATTTACATTGAACTCCTCGGGGCAGGTGTACCATGGACCGACGAGGATCCTACCAGACTCAACGTAGCCCTTGACCCTGTCTCTATCCTCAGGTTTGACCGAGAGATAGTCCTCTATCGGGGCTACCTGGGAGTCGAAGAGGAAGGACTTGTACTGAGGGTAGGTATCAAGCATTTCCATCAGCACCTTGAAGAGGTCGACGAGCTGCATCCTCGTCTCCTGGAAGTCGTAGAGCCACTCCCTATCCCAGTGAGTGTTCGGGATCACATGCATCTCGTAGCCCGAAGACATGGAGTTTCGCCTCGGGTCAGGAGAAACCCAGGCGGTATTTATCTATTCTCCGGCCCCCCGCGCCCCTAGAAAGCCGGGAACTTATTTTTAAGAAAGCTTCGACCTGCCACAGCTTCGATCGACACAGCTGGAGGGCGGGCGATGCTCGAAGATCTGGAACCCAAAGAGATTCACGTCATATGCAACACCCATTGGGATAGGGAGTGGGTCTACCCGTCGGCGGAGACCAGACTCCTCCTCTTGGAGTTCATGGACGATCTGCTAGACCTGCTGGACAGCCAGCCTGATTTTCACTCCTTCCTGATGGATTCGCAGGTTCTCCCCAT
Organism: Hadarchaeota archaeon (SeqCode); assembly: GCA_964460695.1. Lineage (GTDB taxonomy): Archaea > CAYQAE01 > CAYQAE01 > CAYVLA01 > CAYVLA01 > CAYWSC01. Next base: position 265 of record CAYWSC010000054.1, on the reverse strand, counting down.
AGAGGACTACCTGGAGATGAAGCCCTCTGCGATAGAGAGGGTCAAGAAGCACGTCAGATCCGGCCGGCTCCAGATTGGTCCGTGGTACAGCCTCCCGGAAGAGTACATCGTGAATGGAGAGTCACTGGTCAGGAATCTGTTGATCGGCCATAGGGTCTCCGAGTCGTATGGGAGGGTCATGAAGCTTGGGTACACGCCGTTCTCCTATGGTCAGACGTCCCAGATGCCGCAGATCTACCGCGGCTTCGACATAGACACGATTATC
>CAYWSC010000053.1:0-9552 GCA_964460695.1 Hadarchaeota archaeon (SeqCode) | reverse complement strand
GGAGGGTTTGGAACGATGCTGCTCTGGTCTGGGGCCGCTGCGGTGGTACTTGGATCTATGGCTGCGCTTGTGCAGACAGATCTCAAGAGGCTGCTGGCATACAGCACTGTGGCCAGCTGCGGAGTCTCCTTCATGCTCATCGGCATCTCGACGCCGTCCAGTTTCACAGCCCTTCTGTTTCACATCCTGAACCACGGCCTCGCCAAGGCAGCTATGTTCCTCTCGGCAGGCCTCCTCATCCACCAGACCTCCCACAGGAGAATTGACCAGATGGGCAGTGCCTGGACCGTCGGCCGCCCGGCCTGCCTGATGTTTCTCCTCGGGGCCCTTGCAGATATCGGTGGTCCCTCCGTCGGCTTCTTCGACAAGGCCTACTCCTTCATATCGCTCGCCGGGATCAGTCCGTACCTCCTTCTGATCTTGATGGTCGGCGTTGCAACCCTTGCCGCCGCATATGCCCGGGCGTTCCAGTTCTTCCTCGGCCCGAGTCCAGCTGGGGACGGACGGCCCGCCGAGACGCCGAGATCGATGATGGCAGCGACGGCGGTGGTCTCCTTGCCCATCGCTGCATCAGCGCCTCTTGCATGGCTCCTCCTCGACTCGCTGAGGGTGTCTGCGGTCAATATGGCGTCCCGCGTAGCAATCTGGGCCATGGAGGTGATCTAGATCAAGAGTGTCTACTCGCTCATGGTTCTGTCTTATGCCGTCTGGCTACTTCTTGGCCACCAACTCACCGCCGAGTTCCTCATATCCGGCCTCGTGGTCTCTGTCGCCCTAAGCGTGGGCCTGGCAAGGTACGCCGGCGGCTTCGACCTTCGCACCTTCACGTCGGCGAGGCGCTGTCTGTTCCTAGCTCGCTATTTCCTCATCCTTGTAGAAGATGTGGTAAAGGCGGGTGTATCTCTCTCCAGGATCGTTCTTAGAAGGCACATCTCCGTTCAGCCCGGTGTGGTTGCGATCAGGCTCCCAGCTGGAAATAGGTGGGCCCTCACCGTCTTCGCCAACTCCATAACGCTAACACCGGGAACCTTCTTCCTAGATACAAACGAGGATGGCTCTGTGATCTTCGTACATCTCATCTCAGCCGGGAGGGAGGACATAGAGGAGTGGAAGGCCGAGATGAGGAAGAGGTATGCCGAGCTCGTCGAGGAGGCTGCAAAGTGATAGAGTTCGTGTCCTGGGTCTCGCTCGCCGCTGTGCTCACGTCGACTGTCCTCTGCCTCTACAGGCTTGTCAAGGGGCCAACCACGGCCGATCAGCTGATGGCATATGGAACTATTGGGTCCATGTCGCTAGCGGTGTTCTGCCTGTTGGGCCTCACGGTGGGCCACGTCTTCTTCGAGGCCGTGGTGCCCCTAGCCCTAGTCTCCTTTGTCTCCGTCTTGCTCGCAGCCAGGTTCCTGGAGGCCGAGGTGTAGTGGGATCAATAATCCTAGAGGTCATAGCTTCGATCCTCATGCTTGGGGGCAGCTTCTTCGCCGTGGTGGGTGCCCTGGGTCTCGTTCGGCTGCCCGACCTCTACACCAGGCTTCATGCCTCCTCGAAGGTCGTCACGCTCGGCGTAGGGGGAGTGGCGCTCGGCTCCCTGCTCGCCTCTCCCACTCCCTCGGTCGCGGGCAAAATATTATTGGCCATAGCCTTCCTGTTTCTAACTGCCCCAATCTCATCCCACGCGATCGGCAGGGCGGGCTACTATAGTGGTGTAAGGATGTGTCCGGAGACTGTGAGCGACGAGTACGAGAGGTTTGCCATCCTGGATAGAAGGGAGAAGCTCCTCAAGGCCAGGGTCAAGGGCAGGGCATGGCTGGGCGAGAAGCGGCAGAGACAGGTCTTCGAGCTGGCCGACCAGCACATGCAGCAGACGCTGCGAGCGGTGAGGATTATGAAAGACGCTGTCCTAGACTTCCTCAAAGGTGACATAGAGTCAATGGAGTCTGAGACGTCGTCCACAATTTCCATCGAAAATGAGGTCGACGGGCTCGCCATGGAGGCCCTGGAGGTCATATCCAAGTCCGAGCTTTCCCCCGAGAACAGGGAGGATTTGTTGAACTTGGTCTACCACATACGTTCGGTGGGAACCGCTGCCAAGGCCCTCGCCTTCAGGCTGCAGCTGGCAGAGGAGTACGAGTTCCCCGACGCCATCGTCCCAGGGCTTAGAAACCTGACATCGGCGGTTACCGATACAGTTGAAACCCTGGCATCGGCCATTGCAGAGCTGAACAGAGACCTCGTTCTAGCCGACGAGCTGGCAAACCTCGTCTCCGAACTCGAGGACCACGTCGACAATGTTAGGCGAAACTTGGTCAAGTTGCTCCTCAGACAGGCCCGGGCAATGGATCCGGCGACCTTCTTCGTGATAAACGAGGTGATAATGAGGCTGGAGGATCTGGCAGACGCGTGTGAGAATACGGCAGATAGGATCAGGCTGATCTCGGTCAAGTACGTCAGAATGCTATGACAGAATAAACAGCGGTTTCACTTCTCCTACGGTAGTCGGACTCAATCTTTTCACAGGCGAAACGAGAACGTGCCCTCTGCGTTAAGCATAGTCCTCTCGGTGCTCGCCGGAAGCGGCCTCGGCGTTGTCACGGGCTGCACTCCAGGTGTGCATGTGAACACCATCTCCATCGTGCTCCTCGGCGTCTACGGGGCGTCCAGGATGGATCCCCTCATCTTCGCCGTCGTAGTGGTCTCCATGGCGGTTGTCCACACCTTCCTCGACATCCTACCCGCCATCTTTCTAGGGGCCCCAGACCCGGACACCGCTCTCAGCATACTCCCGGGACACAGAATGCTTCTGGACGGAAGAGGGCTGGAGGCGGTGAGGCTTTCGGTCATGGGCAGCCTGGGAGCAGTCGTCCTGGCAGCATGCACAACCCCACTGGTGGTCGTCGCGCTGCCAGCTCTCTATCCCATTGTCTCCACCGTCATGTTCCCATTGCTCGCCTTCCTCGAGGTCAGCATCATAATGACCGAGAGGGATCTCGCACACATCCTCTGGGCGGTGGTGGTGCTGGCCGCGTCAGGATTCCTCGGACTTGTGGTCATGTCCTCCGGCCTCATCTCCCCGCAGAAAGGATTCTTTCCAGCTCTATCCGGGCTCTTCGGGGTCTCAACGCTTCTGCTCGCGTCGAGGAGCGGGATGTCGATTCCAAGCCAGGCAGTGGACTGGTCGACCAAGCTTGAACGGAGAAGGACGATCAGATCGGTGGTCGTCGGCTTTTTCTGCGGAATGGTCACAGGGGTGCTCCCAGCGGTTGGGAGTGCTCATGCAACCATCATGGCTCAGCGGGTGACGGGGGACGGGGATCACAGGTCCTTCATAGTCTCGGTGAGCGGGGTCAACACCAGCAACATGATCTTCGGGCTGGTGGCTCTCTACGCTATTGGGAAGGCCAGGAACGGGGCGGTAAAGGCGGTTCAACAGATACTCGGAGAGGTGGGGGATCCCCAGGTGCTAGCCCTGCTTGTTTCCGTCGCCGTTGCCTGCGGAGGCATAGGGGCGTTTCTCACAATGCTCCTCGGCAGGGGCTTCGCCACGAACATCACCAAGATTCCGTACGACCTTCTCTCCAGGATGGTGATAGCTGCCGTCTCCTTCCTGGTAGCCCTTGAATGCGGCTGGGTCGGCCTGTTGATCCTGGCATCCTCCACCTTCATCGGCCTCATACCTCCCCTTGTAGGTGTCAAGAGGGTTCACTGTATGGGCTTCCTCATGGTTCCCACGCTGATGTACTTCTCCGGCTATCACCAATGGTTCCTGAGGCTCCTCCTCGGATAGGACTCTGAAAGTCATAGCACGAGGGGGCGGTTGGGGCTTATCTCATCTCTCCGCAATATATAAGAGGAGGTTAGTACTCGTAGACTGCCTGGTAGGGATGGACCGCAGGCTCGCCAGCATCCTCGCAGTTGCCGCAATCCTCTCCACCCTTCTCGTCTTCACGGTCTTCAGGGTGTCCAAGCCCGAGGACCTAACCGTTCTGAGGAATAACTATCCTGATTTCTTCGTCAAGGAGGCGGCCCAGAAGGGCCTGGATCTTGTCTTCTCCTTTGGACTGATATCCGGGCGACAGATCGACGAGTTGGAGCTGAGATTCTCGAGCCTCTATGAGAGGGCGCCGGTCTTCAACCCCGCCGACTGGGAGCCGGAGGAGGACACCTCCCTTGGAGAGGTCGCCTCCCACATACCGTGCATATCCTACCTCCTCGACAAGGCAGAGAAGATGGGCTGGGAGGTCCACCCGATTAGGGTGCAGGTGGAGGCTAATTCGACTCGCTACGAGGGAATCGTATACGACTTCAGCCGGCTCCTCGGCTTGTTCTGCGACGACGAGACACTTTCAAGGTCGATCTCCGTCTTCGCCATCCTCAAGAAGGGTACCCAGATCCGCCTCTTCGAGGGGAGTACAGGGTTCTTCCTCTCCCAGGACGACGTGGTCAACTACGTGACAATAGCGGTTGGGGAGAACAAGACCGACTACGTGGGAAGGGAGGTAAGCAAGGCTCCCTTCGGCATCCTCAGGTTCACAGAGTTCCCTAAGGATCAGAAGGTCTCAGTCATCTTTGAGGTCGATGTCGGATCCGAGGAGCTCCCGCAGATACCGATGGGGGAGAGCAACCTGATACTCCTCCAGCTTGTCTGTGCCTATGTCGACGGGTCCCGCGTGATGTCGGTGGTGAACCCCATTCCAATCGGGAGGGTCGAGCAGTGAGGCGTCTAGTTGTCTTCATAGCTGCGGTCACGATCTTCGCTCCGCTGGCTCTCGGCGGGGAGCCCGACAAGCCCAAGATACTCGTCTATTCGGCCGAGATGCCGGGCTTCGCCGGCGCAATAGCCGATGCCCTGCAGCAAACCCTCGGAGAGGAGTACAACTTCACGGTGGTTACAGATCCAAGCCTCCTATCCGCCCTTCTCCCGATGCCGGATACGGCCTGCGTCATCCTGGCCGTGATGGGTGGCAGGGAGGTCAGGGACCTCGTCGATCCGCTCGTGGCCTACTTCGAGAACGGCGGCGCAGCGGTGGGCTTCCAAGGATGCTGTTCCCTCGGCCAGGCCGGCGAGATAGCCAGGTACGTGTTCCCCGTCTATGGAAATGCGACTGGCGCGGGGGCTCTGAAGGAGGGAAGACCTGTCAACGAGTACGTCAGGGATCGGGTCCTTCCAGAGTTCTCAGACATTCCGGATCGCTTCGACCTGATCGGCCAGTTCTTCGTGTATTCCTCTGACCTGTCGCGGCATCCCATAGAGCCGTCTCCGGTGAACGGAGAGACCTACCCTCTCTTCAGGGATCCCAAGACGAACGCTCCTCTCGTCTTGGCGTACGAGAACCAGGCCGGATCCCGCTCGGTGGCTTTGACCGGGTGCTTCGTCCGCCCCATGGAGTCTGCTCGAAACTACTATGGAAAGCTGGTGGGCGACCCGCTCTTTGTCTCCTTGCTCACGGACTCTGTGAAGTGGACGCTGGAGGGCAAGACGAGGTACTCGGCCTTCCAGGGAAAATGGCAAGAACTCATCCGAGAGGAGAAGGAGAGGATCGATGCGTTGAGGAGGAGGGCCGAGGAGAGGTCCTCCAGGTCTAGGAAGAACAGGCTTGTGCTTCTCACCGTTTCATGGGTACTCGGCCTGGCGGCCTGCGGCCTCATCCTAAGAAAGGGATTTGGCTCCCGTGGCTCGGGCTAGTCGGGCCGCATCCTTGTGATGGCGACCTCTCTGTAGAGCCGCCTCCTGATCATGAGCATCCAGATAAGCGCGCCGGCGAAAAGCGACGTCCCGGTAACCACGCACCACTCGGTGAAGAATATCCAGAACGCTGCGGCATTCCTCGCCTTGATCGCCTCGTCCATCGTTTCGTCGCACATCCTCAACGTCTTGGAGAAGGCGGACAGGGCATCCTCCATCTTCGCCTGTACGTAGAAGTCCAGGGCCTTCTTCTTCTGGTCCTGGATCTCGGCCACCATCTTGTTCAGCGCGACGGTGCTTCCCCCGAACTTCTCAACTATGTCAATCATGCTGTAGAGCATGTTGAGGGCCTCCTCCGTCTCCCGAAGCCTGTGCCTCACGGCGTAGACCGTCTCGATGTCCTCTGGAAGCTTCTGACCGGCGAGGAAGAGGCACATGTTGATGGCGTAGTCCCCCCAGTACTTCCAACGCATGAACATGTTCCCACCGGCCGGCGTCCAGTCCGCCGACTGGGCCATCGTTCGGCCCTTCCCGATATCCCACCACATCAGGAAGGGCATCCTCTTCATAGTGCCCATTATGAGCTCGGCGACGAGCTTTGCCCTAGGCCTGGGCTGGATGTTGTTGCTTCCGTGGAAAACGCCGTAGCTTCCAATCTGTTTGAAGGGCAGACTCTTGATGAACTCGTCGTTCCAGTCGATTATCCTGAGATACCCCCCTGAGAATGGCGGTGGAGTCGGTATCATTTCACAGGGTAGGACGTCGGCGACCTCCGTCGGCTTCCAGGACGGGTATCCACCTTCCTCCGCAAAGCTCTCGGCCCCGCCTATCATGACGAGTCCCTGGCCCTCCTCGAGGACCCCGTCCTTCATCCACCTGAAGTGCTCCGGGCGGAAGGCATCCTTGTTGGCGTCGCTTAGGATGATCACGTCGTTCTGCAAGAACCTAGAGTAGGTCCTCGGCATATAGGTCCTCACGCTCTTTCTGATCATGTCGACCGTCTGGTGGATGGTGCAGGCATAGACCGCCGTGCAGGACAGTGTCGGGTCCTGGCTGAGGATTGGAAATGGATTGGGAACCCCTATCGCGTCGCCGATGTATATGACCCTGATCTTGCCGGTGGCGGGATCCGACCTTAGCTCCCGGCCGCTTGCAGCCAGGGAGAACAGGGAGAGCAGGAGAAGTAGACCGCCTGCCAGGATGAGTGGGTGCCGGGGCTTCATCGAGCTTTTTCTTGGACGGCCAGAGGAGAAAAAGATTGCCCATGCCGGGGCTAGTCTGGAAGGCGGACGGACGGGAATCTGCTTGGATCCCGGTGAGGAAGGTACGTGGCGTCCATGTACCGCTGGTTGAACCCCGGCGTGCAGGTCAGCTCGACGTAGCGCACCTTCTGGGCGACGTGCTCCGCCAGCTGCCTAGAAGACCTGGAGATCAGCGAGAGCTTGGCTCCGGTTATCGCTGCGTTCCCTATGAATCTGAGACGCTCGATCGGAATGTCGGGGATGAGGCCTATCGTCTTGGCCGACCTGAAGTCGATGTAGTTGCCGAAGGCCCCTGCGACGTAGACGGTTTGGATGTCCTCAGGCCTGTTGCCCGTGTGGTCCATAAGGGACGAGGCACCGGTATAGATAGCAGCCTTGGCGAGCTGAACCTCCCTTATGTCCTTCTGGGTCACGACTATGTCACGTCCCATACCGGTGTGCTTGCCCTCAACGAGGACGAACTCCTTTACCCCGTTCCTCGTCCTAACCCTCGGATGTGGTCGAAGCCTCCCCTCCCTCCCGATTATCCCAGCCAGTAGCATCTGGGCGACGGCATCTATCACCCCCGACCCGCATATGCCGACGGGGGGCCCGCCGCCTATCGTCTCGTAGACCACCCTCTCCCCATCTATCCTAACCTTCTCTATCGCACCCTCCGATGCCCTCATGCCGAAGGTTATGTGTGCGCCCTCCAAGGCAGGTCCAGCCGCACAGGAGCAGGTCGTCAAGCCCGCTTCGCTTCCAAGGACTATCTCTCCATTGGTGCCTATGTCTATGGCCATGGAGGTCTCCTTTTCCTCGTATATCCTTGAGGCCAGGATCACTGCACACGCGTCCGCCCCGACGTATCCGGCGAGGGTCGGAAGGGCGTGGATATTGGTGTCGGGGTGCAGGGCAAGCCCGACATCTCTGGCTGTCAGGTCAATACCCCTCTTCATGACCGGTGAGAAGGGGGACTCGCCGAGAAACGAGGATGGGAGGCCCATCGCCATGTGATGCATCACGGTGTTTCCGACGACCGAGACTTCAAGGACATCCTCTGGGTCTATTCCCTGCCTACGACAGCAGTTCTGGATCATGGACGAGATGCCCTCGACTAGGACCTTGTGGAGGGTCTGCTCGTCGCTTGGACTTTTCCTCGAGAGGGATAGCCGCGTCACTATGTCCTCGCCGTACGGGATCTGAGGGTTGAGGATGGATTCCGACTGGACCGTCTTCCCGGTGGTCAGATCGACCAGCTGGCAGACGACCGTGGTTGTTCCCACGTCGACGGCGACGCCGTAGAGAGAGGAGGATGTGTCGCCTGGCTGTATGCGTATCAGCCTCCGCGAGTCCCACACGGTCGCCGTGACCTCCCATCCGGAGTCGCGCAGAACCCGAGGGCCGTCCCTGAGGGTCTGCAGCCCATACTCGGTTATCTCCACACCTAGCTTCGAGAGTGCGCCTCTTACCCTCTCGAAGTCGGCGGCGGGATCTTCCAGGGTGGGGGGCTCCAGCCGGAGATGGAACTTTGAGACGGCGGGATCGATGGTGATCTCCCAGTCCGTGCCGTTGACGAGTATCTGGGGGGCAGAAGCCATGCTCTCCGGCGGGATCTCCACGGATATGCTTGCCCTAGGGACGGCTCTGCATGCAAGCCTAAAGGGGCCTGCATCGGCTCCGAGAAGCGCAGCCTCGGACGGGTCGGGCTTGGCCAGTGAGGACTCGTCTGAGACCTTGACCCGACACTTCCCGCACAGCCCTCTCCCCCCGCAGAGCGATGGGATGAAGACACCTGCCAGCCTGGCGGCCTCCAGAATGTTGGTTCCCCTCGTCACCCTGACGCGCTTCCCGTAGGGCTGGAATGTGACCCAGATGTCTTCCTCGGACATTCGCGGACACTTGCCTTCTAGTGGGGCTGAGGAGGCGCCGGGAGGCAGGCTTTTAACTGTTCATCTAGATCATTCTCCGTGTGGCGTACGCGTCTTAGGACGAGACAGTATATTTATGGCAAGAGGGGGATGGTCTCTCAGTAGATGTCGCTTTTCGGCACGGCGACGAGGGCGGAGCAGGCCCGGTACTACAGACGAGAGTGGAGCGAGGATCAGCTTCCGGACTTCATAGTGCAGGGCCTTGAGTCCAGAGAGTTCGCCTTCGATCACGATGGAAATGGACCGAGCGATAGGTACAACGTTATGAGGAGCGTGGACGAGCTAGCGGACTACCTCCGGAGGAGGGCGCCATTTTCGGCCTACTGCAGCGTAGCCTTCTACTCGACGCCCGAGAGGAGGGATGGGATCTACAGGACGGAGCTGGCTTTCGACATCGACGCGAAGGATCTACCTGTGAGAAGCTGCAGCTGCCCGCCTGGCGAGGTCTGCGAGACCTGTCTGGCCGACGCCAAGGCCCTCGCCTTGGACTACATCGAGACCCTCAAGGACGATCTGGATCTGAGGGACCTACATCTGATATACTCGGGGAGGGGATACCACATCAGGGTCATGGACGAAGAGGTCAGCATGGTCTCCCCTTCTGCGCGGCGGAGGATCCTCGACTACGTCTCGGGGGCGGCTGTGCCCAAGGACCTGTTCATGGAGTTCGGATACAGCGCCGTCTTCAGGAAGAGGGTGA
>CAYWSC010000052.1:0-9724 GCA_964460695.1 Hadarchaeota archaeon (SeqCode) | reverse complement strand
AGAAATACATCACGGGAAAGATCTCAGAGCTTGTGGAGCTTTCATCCGAGCTGAAGGACTACACAGCAGCCTCCATGTTGCACTGGTTCGTCGATGAGCAGGTGGAAGAGGAGGCCAGCACGCTGAAGATCGTCCAAGCGCTCGAGAGAATCGGGAAATCCGGTAGCGGCTTGATTATGCTCGACCGCGAGCTCGGCAAGAGAGAATAGTGGACGAAGGTGGCCTACAATGGGAGATATGGACAAGTACGAATGCACCGTCTGCGGCTACATCTACGACCCGGAGAAAGGAGATCCGGACTCCGGGATCGAGCCTGGAACCGCCTTCGAAGACCTGCCGGATGACTGGGTCTGTCCGGTCTGCGGCGCCTCCAAGGACGCCTTCGAAAAGGTAGAATAGACAATAGGACGAGGGTCGCACCTTTTTCTCGCGGCCCTTTCTTTCTTCGAGCTCTAGCGCAGAGAAAGGTATTTCTCCACGTCGGCTATTCGACTGGCTGTTGAGACAGGTCTCCTGTGTCGCGTTGCTGCTCGTGCTTTCCTACGCGGCCATGCCTATCGTCTCGTCGGGAGAGATCACGAGGATACTGGCAATGGGCCAGGTCGGGCCAAAGGACTGCCCCATCCACAGCTGGTTCTCAGCCGTCGCCGACATCGATTACACCCTCGTCATAACCAAGCAGGACATAGCCACCCTCACCGAGCGGGAGATGCACAGGTGGATACGGCTGTACTTTCCGAGGAACAGGAAGCAGCTTGTCGAGGACTACGACCAGTATGTCCTAGTCGACTCGTGGTTGACGGGCTGGGGCTCGTCGCGGGTGTTGACAGCCCAGCAGGTTTCAGACATGAAGTGGTCGGTCGGGGAGCACGGAATGCCCGTGTTCGAGACAGGAATCTGGAGCTCCAACACACCAATGGTGGACGGGCTTCTGGCATCCGAGATCGAGGAATACCTCCCCGTCGATCTGACAGGGCCGAGGCAGATGGATTCGAAGTACGTCTACAAGGTGAAGGTCAACCGCGATGAGAAACTTCCACCTGTTCTGAAGGCATTCCTCTCCCTCGGCATAGAGAGGTTTCAGGGGCAGTGGATCGGTCAGCTCTACCCCAAGGAGGGAACAACCGTTTGGGCAACGGTCTACGACACGAATATGCCGTCGCCTCCACCGGGCGGATGGCCGTGGCTCGTCTCGTGGAGAGTCGGCAAGAGAAACGCCATCTTCTGGGTCGCAGCTGACGACTTGGAGGTGAAGTGGTGGTGGGGACTGTACAACCCGCCAACCGAGAATCCATACGGAATCGACGTTCTATGCAACATCATCTACTACTCAGTCGGAAAGAAGCTCCCCGAGGACGTGCTCATGGTTCACAACCTCAGGAGGAGGTTCCTCGAGTTTAACAGCAGAAAGGCGCTGGCCACGTCGGTGATCGAGTTTGCCGAGAAGTTCAAGGCCAACACGGGCAGGGTATGGAGCGAAATGGCCGACGTCGAGCAGATCGTCGACGATGCTAGACAGGCGTATCTGGACCATCGGTTTGAAGACTGTGCAGCCCACATGGAGGAGGCGGAGAAGAGGATTTCCGAGGTTGCCAGGAATGCGATAAAGCTTAAGGACGCCGCATTGATGTGGGTGTTCACCATAGAGTGGCTCGCCGTCTTTGCTGCCAGCATGATCTCGGGAAGCATATTGTGGACAGTTATGGTGAGGAGGAGGCTGTACAGGGAAGTATCGCACACCACGTATAGAAGTCTCTAGGTCGTCTGAGTTCCGTCCGTGTCTCTTGCCGCCGCCGGTCCGTCGACGAGGTGCACGTTTCTCACCAGTTCTCTTGCGCCACACTCCTCGCAAACCCTGAGTATGCAGCCCCTGCCTATCGCGATGTCCCCCGCCGCCGCAGCTGGCCGAGGCTTAAGCGAGCTGTCGAAGTAGCGCAGGATGTCGCTTCCGACGTAGACTATCCTCCACTTGTGTACGTGCTTTTTTCTGACCAGCGGCAGGTGCACAGATGCCCCTCCAGGGCTCCAGTTTTTATTGTTTCATACCGTCCCCTCCCTGCGGGCTAGGCTGCACCAGCGGGTAGCCTCCGAGACGAGGGAGACATCGAGAAAGATAAGAGCAAGTGCATGCAAGCCTGAGCCATGAGGCCAAGTGTCAAGCAGATCCTGGACTATGGGTACGAGAATGCCGACGCTGTCACCGACCTTCTGGCAAGACTGATACGCTTCAGGAGTACGCCGGGAAACGAGGGACAGGCCCAGAGATTCCTGGCCAGGCAGTTCGCGAAATTGGGTCTCGAGGTTGTAGAGGAGGAGGTTCCCGAAGAGATCAGATCCGATCCTGAGTACAGCCACTCGCAGGTGACCTCCCCCTACAAGGGGAGGCCGAACCTGATTGTCCGGTGGGGGGCAAGTCGCGAATCTGGCAGAAGCCTGATAGTAAACACGCATATAGATGTCGTGCCTGCACCCGCTTGGCCCGATGCCTTCGACCCGAAGGTTGCCGGAGGAAGGGTGATAGGAAGGGGCGCTGTGGACTGCAAGGGACATATAGCATCTATGTACCTCCTCTTCATGATGCTCAACCACTTTGGCACCAGGCTTAAGGGAGAGCTTCTGGGACAGGTCGTAGTAGAGGAGGAGGTCGGGGGCAACGGGACATTGTCCCTCATCAGAAAGGGGTACCTAGCCGACGCAGCCGTGGTCCTGGAGGCATCGGAGATGACTGTATGCCCAGCCAACAGGGGTGCTGTCTGGTTCAGGGCGACCGTGAGGGGAAGGTCGGTCCACATGGCAAGAAAATTCGAGGGCGTCAGCGCTATTGACAAGTCCATTCAACTGATAAGGCTGCTCTACGAGTACGAGGAGGAACTGACAAGGGAAAGTCAGGGGCAGGAGCTGTTCTCGGAGTACAAGCACCCGGTTCAGGTCAACATTGGAAGGATGGTAGCTGGGGACTGGCCCTCTACCGTCCCCGAAACGGCCGTGCTGGAGGGAGGGGTGGGCTTCCTGCCGAACAGGGACCTTGAGAGCGTAAAGAAGGATCTGAGGGGGCTTCCCTCCAAGGGGGATAGCTGGCTGTCCCAGCACACCGAGATTGAATTTCCAGCGCTTCACAACGACTCGTACCAGATCCCGCCTGACCACCCCCTTGTCGAGACCCTCGTCTCATCCTGTGGGGCCATCGGGTTAGAGACAAGGGTGCGTGGGCTGATAGCCAGCTGCGACGCGAGGCTCTTCAACAAGCTAGCGGAGATACCGACCGTCGTATTCGGGGCGGGAAAAATGAAGTATGCCCACTCGAATGGTGAAAGCGTGAAGGTCGAAGACCTGGTGCTCGAGTCTTGCGCCCTCTACGAGCTGACGAGGCGCTGGTGCGGGGCCACGGGTGGCTAGTGAGAGTCGTCATTTGGCCGTTAGGGCGGCCGTCTCCTTGGCTGCCTCTGGCTCGGCTGCTGGCTCGACCTTCTCCGCCTCCCCAGACATGTGAGAGGATGCTAAGTAGACCCCGTACCTCAGGCCGATGACGAAACCGATGTAGGCACCTACAGCCGCAATCAAGAGCACCTCGAGGACGGTTGCATGAAAAATCAACACTCATCCTCCTATTCGGTTCCAGTATTTTAGATAGCTTATTAAGAGATCGGCTCGAAGTCGACCAGAAATTGGGGTGATCGCAGAATATTCCTCCTATTTTCAACACCGTCCTGTTGGGTTTGGAGCCAGGTCCGGCTGAGACCCTAGGGCTGGGCTGATCCAGCACAAGAATTAAAAGCCGGAGGCGGTCCAGTTGGACCGTCCCGGTGATGTGATGTACGGAGTTGGATTGGTCGGTGCTGGCTGGGTGGCGAGCGAGCACATAAAGGCCTTCGAGGCGAACCCGGATACGCGGGTGGTCGCAATCTGCAGCAGTACCAGGGAGAGTGCAGAGGCGAAGGTCAAGGAGATGGGGATAACAGCCGAGGTCTGCGACAGCTACGACGAGCTGCTGGCCAGGCCGGACGTGGATATAGTCTCCATCGCGACGCCGAACCACCTTCACTTCGAGGAGGTGATGAAGGCTTCGGAGGCCGGCAAGCACATGCTGATAGAGAAGCCGGCGGCCCTGGAGCTGGAGCAGTTGGCCCAGATGAGAGACGCCGTTAAGTCATCGGGCGTGAGAACCGTAGTCGGCTTCGTGCTCAGATGGAACCCACTTTTCGAAGTGATAAAGTCCCTGATAGCCGACGGGGCGATAGGGAAGATCTACTACGAGGAGACGGACTACCAGCACAATATCGGACCATGGGCCCGGGGATGGAAGTGGTACAGCAAGAAGGATCTCGGAGGCGGCAGCCTCCTGGGCGCAGGGATCCACGCCGTCGACGCCCTCAGGTGGTTCGCAGGACAGGGGATCGAGAAAACCATGGACATAAAGGAGGTCTATGCGTACTCTGGTGGCTACAGGCGTCAGAGGGGAGAGATAGACTACGACGGGTTCATCGTTGCCGTGATGAGGATGAAGAACGGCGTCATAGCGAAGGTCTCGTCCAACTGGGACTGCGTCATGCCCTATAGATTCCCCATAGAGATCTTTGGAGACAGGGGAACCATAAAGGACAACAGGGTCTACTCCGAGAAGTTCAAAGGACAGACCGACTTCGTCACGATACCGACCATACTGCCGGATTCGGGAGAGGTAACCCATCACCCGTTCCAGCCCGAGATCGATCACTTAGTCGACTGCATCAAGAACAAGAGGGAGAGCCACTGCAACCTTGAGGACTCGATAAATACCCACGAGGCCTGCATAGCCGCCAACATGTCTGCCGAAACCGGAGAAACGATACAGCTACCCCTGATATAGCCCGATCCCGCAGCTCAACGAAGGTAGGGCGGAGGCCAAGTTAAAAGGACTAGGGAAAAGCCCAATGCACCATGCTATGGGTTCGCACCAAACTGGCCGCTGCAGCCCTCCTTCTAGGTCTAGCGTTCTTGACATGCCTTCGCGGCGTCGACGCCACGATCGAATGGCAACGATTTAGCGGCCGGTACGAGCTTCACCCCGGCTACGTAGAAGCCGTAGAGACCCTTACTATAACCTTCCTAGGCAGAGGCATGGTTCTTTCCTCCGAGTCCCTCGAACCAATGCCCAACCTGACGCAAATACGGTTTGAATGCAGTGAGAGACAGATAAACTGGAGCTACGACGGAGAGACCCTTAGGTGGACCTACGATCCTCCTCTCCTAGATGGAGACACCTTCACGTATACCCGACGCTGGGTTGAGAACCTCAGCGCGGGTCCCAGCGGTCTCAGAACCCTCGTCGTTCCCCTGAGGCCCACCTCTGAAGCGTCCCTAGCCTTCACGACCAAAGGGGTCGACATCACCTACTCTAACCTCCCCCTCTCAGCCGACGGCTCCTACTCGGGGCCCGTCAACGTAGAGGGATGTGTCGTTAGGTACGGAACGACGTACAAGCTCTTCACCTACAGGTGGCGTGGGACGATCCAGAACATGGGGGCAAGGCCTGCCAAGGTGGCTCTCAACGTGTCCATCCCGTGGGACGGTCAATTCCAACATGTTCTCAGCGATCCAGAGGGAATCATTATGCAGGACCGACTCGGAAACAGATGGTATCACGTCGAGGAGACAGTTCCGCAAGGGGGTTCTAGAGATGTGGAGGTCGAGGTACGCGCGTTGACGCAGACCTGGCCAGACGGCTTCCAGGTGAACATGTCCATCGCCCGTGAGGGGCTTCTCAGGCCCGACGCGGACTATTGGCAGAGCGAGGACCCGCGCATACAGCAGTTCGCCTTGGGCCTGGTAAATGGGACTTCCGACAGGCTGGATCAGATAAGGGCCTTGACGCTCGGGGTTCACCGCTACCTCAACTACTCAATAGAGCCCGGGAGGATGGGCGCCCTCTGGGCCCTCCTAAACGGCAGGGGGGCGTGCATGGAGTACACCGACCTCTTCGTGGCAGCTGCAAGGTCGCTGGGTATTCCCGCCCTCTACGTGTCCGGGGTATGTGGAGCAAGCAGCGTTGAGGGGTTTGGACATGCGTGGGCCATAGCGGAGCTGTCCAACGGCACCTGGATAGGGACAGACCCCACGTCTGGCTACGTGGGCCGTCTGGACAGCGGAAGGCTGCTTCTTCAGTTCTGCAATCCCGCAGACGTCGGAGCAAGCCTGAGGTGCACAAGGGGAGTGGCGAGGATTGACAGCTGGTCGAGGACATGGGAGTACAGGGAGCTCAGCGAAGAGGAGGCGCACCGGATTCTCGGGATAGCGGAGCAGCCTTTGGCAGCATTCACGATCTGCGTATTCCTTCTTGCGATCCTCTCAACAAGAAGGCCGCTGAATCGAGCGTCCTTTTAAGGGGGCGCCTCATGTCTCGTGACATTGCGCATCACCGATCAGAAGCTTCAACGAAACCTGTCTTTGCTCGGGGTCTACGAGGAGCTGGTCGATGAGGGCTGGTACGCCCAAGTTGTTCACGACGGCGAGGACTATTCCGAGGCCGCGGGTGAGTCAGCGCACGTAGGTCAAGATCGTACCTTTGCCGACCCGCTGACGGGTCAGGCAAATCGAGCGGGGCGAACGGCCGGGGCGAGCGTCGGATCCTAGCAGTCCAACGCGCCTCAGAGGTCGCAAAGGCTGGCTAGAAGTCTCCGAGCCCCCTCAATGATGCGTCTTTCAAGATCGGGGCCAAAGCCCAACGACCTCGCATTCTCCACCTCGTATCCTCCCTCCCCGAAGGCCTTCTCCGTAGGCAGGTATCCGAGATAGTCGTTCGCAAGCTCCACGATAACCGGCTCCAGTTCCATCTGCCTTGCAAGATTCTTTATCCTGATCCCGGTCTCGACGAACAGCTCTCCGGGAAATCCAAGCAGAACGACTCTGCCTATACGGATTCCCTGGATTTCAACTCTCGCACATCCCTCTCTAGAGAAGCGGAGCAGCCTCTCTAGGGCAAATAGCCTGAGGACGGAGAGGTAGAGCTGTTGAGCCGGCGCATTGGAGCTCTCTAGTCTGTGGACGTCTTCCTTCTGAAGGGAGTACTGGTCCTTGAGTTGGGATCGTGGAAGACCCAGCTTGACGGGCACCTCTTCGACAATTGTTCTACCCGCTATGGGAGCGTCCTCTACTTCACGCCCGGGAAGAGATAGGAGAACGGCGTTCGCCAGGCGTTGCCCCAGGAGCCGGGCCTCGTCGAAGGTTCCGCCTGTTCTGTCGTACACATCCTCTCCAGACTCTAGTCTCGCTCTCAGGCTCTCGGTCAGAGGATTGATGTCTCCGCACGCACCGTTTAGGTAGGCGCACATCCCGCCCGTCTCTGCCTCTACAGCTCTGTTCAGGTATCCCGGGAAGTCTGAGGAGATCAGCGTGTTGTCCGGCCCCAGGGTCACGGCGTGGCATGAGAAGTTGACGAGGTGACACACCGGGCTAGCGCCAACCCAGGATAGGCATGTCAGCTCCTCGTCCACCGGACCGTCCAGCGGCCTTCGACGGTTGACGGTAGCGCCGTGGACCTCGGCTCTAGAGAGGTAGAGGCGGCAGGGGGCTAGGCGGCCCAAGGCGGACCTTACGCAGCCGCAAAGACGCTCTGTCACATCGTCCGACCATTTCTCCAGCCCCTCGAGCCCCATGTCGGGAACCGGCCCCGAGTGGTTGTGGTACGCTGCCACCATCACGTTTGACGGTGGAACACCGAGACCCTCTGCGCAGCCCCTTAGCTTTTCGGCAAGCCCCCTCCAGATGGCGATCAGATCACAGGATGCAATCACCAGGGCAGAGTCACCGCTACCCGCGACCAGCACCCTCGCCATTAGCGGGTCGTGCACGCCGGTGGAGAATTGAGATCTTGCTGAGTAGCCGGCCATCAGCGTTCCGATCGGCGGAGTGATATCGATGCTCGAAGTTCCGGCCCTCAAGACGGATTCCGTTTTCAAGGTGTATGCACAGTGTGCGTGCATACAATTAAAGTCTGATTGCCACGGAGCGAGTAGGCCACCAGCTATTTTTATTCACTCGACTTTTTCTCCGAGGGCATGGAGTTTGGCGAGGTCATCCGCAGACGGAGGAGCATCAGGAAGTACAAGTCGGACCCGGTACCCGATGATGTCTTGCAGGAGATCCTGGAGGCAGGGCGCCTGGCACCCTCAGGTGGTAACAGGCAGCCATGGCACTTCATAGTGGTCAAAGATCCCGCCCTCAAGAGGGAGATGGGAATCCCCGACTGGGCATCCGAAGCCCCGATAGTCTTGGCTGTATGTGGCGACCCACAGGAGTCTCCGACGTGGCAGGTGGTCGATCCAACCATCGCGATGGAGCACATGATCCTAGCTGCAACCGACAAGGGCCTGGGGACCTGCTGGATAGGGACGCTGGGAAACGACGAGAGGATAAAGAAGGTACTGGGGATCCCGCAGCGAATGAAGGTGATCGCCGTCACCCCCATCGGGTATCCGGCGGAGTCCCCACCACCCAAGCCGCGGAAGAGCATGGATCAGATAGTCCACTACGACCGGTTCTAGCTACGGGCTCTAGCTACGCATACACCTGAGACGTGCAAAGAATTTTTCTCGGAGCCCCTGCCCCTCCCAGGTGTTGTGAGGAGATGGCAGGCTGGCCCCGCCCCTCTCTGAGGAGCAGGTTTCCCCTCTGGGCCACGCGGCCAATGCTGGCCACGAGGACCACGAGGCCCTTCGATAACCCCGAGTGGATATTCGAGGTCAAGTGGGATGGCGTCCGGTGCCTTCTACATCTCTCGCAGGGAGAGGTCAGGCTTCAGTCGCGGAGCCTGAGGGACGTGACGGCGATCTATCCAGAGGTCGCGTCTGCCTCGGAGGAGATCGATGCCTCTGCGGCGGTGATAGACGGGGAGATAGTTGCCCTTGACGAGTCAAAGAGGCCCTCCTTCGAGCTTCTCCAGAAAAGAATCAACCTGCACAGCCCCGACGAGATAGAGGCGGCCTCCAAGAGGATCCCAACAACCCTCTACTCCTTCGACCTTCTATACCTAGACGGGGAAAATCTGATGAACATGCCGCTGGAGGAGAGAAAGGATCGGCTGAGGCGAATACTCAGAGGGGGACCCAGGCTAGAATACTCCGATCACGTCGAGAGAGACGGAGTTGCCTTCTACAGGAAGGCAGAGGAAATGGGCCTCGAGGGGGTTGTTGCAAAGAGGAAGGGAAGCATCTACCAACCCGGCATCAGATCTTCGGACTGGCTCAAGATAAGGATAGAGGTCAGAGACGAGTTCGTCATCGGGGGGTGGACGCGGGGCAAGGGCGGAAGGAGCGGATCGATAGGTGCCTTGCTTCTGGGAAAATACGAAGGCGGTAGGCTTCGGTACGTGGGAAAAGTCGGCACGGGGTTCGATTTCCGCCAGCTGTCAGATCTCTCCGCCCGCCTCAGACTGCTCGAGACGCCTCAGAGGCCGTTCACGGAGGATCCGGGAGAGCCCCATGCCATGTGGGCAGAGCCAAGGCTCGTATGCGAGGTTAGGTACTCTCGGAGATCCGACGGATCGCTAAGGTTTCCCGTGTTTCTCGGGCTGAGGGAAGACAAGAAGCCCTGGGAGGTTACCGAACGGCGACCGGTTCCTCCGCCAAGCCCCACCGGGGGGGCAGAGGCCGTGGGCCGGGTCAAACTGACCAACGGGGAGAAGGTTTTCTGGCCGCAACGCGGCTACACGAAGAGAGATGTCTTCCAGTACTACCTTAAGATCGCTCCC
>CAYWSC010000051.1:0-9847 GCA_964460695.1 Hadarchaeota archaeon (SeqCode) | reverse complement strand
TCCCGGCACTCCACCCTTCGAGCCGGGATATGGGTACGGGAGGGACAAGGTCTCCAAGGACTGCGTGCTGGACCACTCCTCTTGGAATCCGGACGCGGATCTCTGCTTTCTGTGGCACACGGAGACAGGGGGCGATATGGATACCATCGAGGACGAACACGAGATATACGAGAGGCTGCTGCTCCAGCTGTACAGCGTCTGGAACCACATCAAGAATGAGGCTCACCAGAGGGAGTCCCTCAACTGGGAGCTGCTATGGGTCAGCCCCAAGGCGGGCAAGAGGGAGTCAAGGAGGTTTGTAGGAGACTACGTCCTGACCCAGACCGACGTCGAGGAGGGCAGGAGGTTTCCAGACGCAGTTGCGTATGGCGGCTACGCCGTCGATGTGCACGAGCCTAGAGGCGTTCAGGCCAAGGTGATCTTCCACTCCATCCCGCCGCTCTACGACATTCCCTATCGATCCCTCTACTCGCGAAACGTGGAGAACCTTTTGCTCGCGGGGAGGCTGGTCAGCGTGACCCACCTGGCGCTTGGGACGGTTAGACTCCAGAAGACGCTTGCCGCAGCGGGGCAGGCGGTGGGTGTCGCCGCTGCGCTCTGCAAGCGGTACGGGTGCACGCCGAGACAGGTCTGGCAGGAGCACATGGAGGAGCTGCAGCAGCTGCTGCTCAGGGAGGACGCCACGATAATCGGTGTGACGAACCGCGACCCAGCCGATCTGGCAAGGGGTGCCCGTGTCGAGGCGACCTCGGAGGAGCTCTTCCACTGCACCGGGCTGGACGGATGGCTGCCCCTCGACGTCGACAGGGGGATCATGCTCTGGGACTGGCCTACAGGACTCAGAAGGGTTGAGCTGTACTTGGCCAACGAGGCGAACCGCGCCGTGGATGCGGGCCTAGTCGTGAGGCTCTGTAGGCCGAAGAGAAAGTGGAGGAGGCCTGACGAGTCTTCGAGGCCAGGCCATGTACCCGGCCCTTCGAATAGATTCGAGTGGGGTGGAGACGGGGATCCCGAGATTTTCGAAGAGGTAGCCAGGGTCTCGTGCACGGTGGAGGCTGGATTCGAGGGCTGGGAGAGGTTTGTCTTCGAGCCTGCGCTTTGTCTTCCGCAGAAGGATCCCACCTCTGACGAGGAGCGACTGCTTCTACAGCTTCTCAGATCCGACGGCCTCAGGTGGGGTGCTGGGAACAGGAGGGTCGAGTTCGGGGCGAGGGCCCGGCTCGAAGATGATGGATGGAAGACCGAGCCAGGTCTTCATCTCTTCCAGATCGAGGATAGGCCCGCCTATGGCGAGGCGTCCAACGTGGTGAACGGTTACAACCGGCGGTTCTCGACCTGCCCGACAAATATGTGGATCTCGAGGCCAGAGGACGGCCTTCCACAGTCCTTGACGCTGAATCTCGCTTCGCCTGGAGTAATCAGAGAGATCCACGTGACCTTTGACACGTTGTATCGCTCCTACCTCGAGATGCCTTTCAACGACCCGGACAGGGAGGTAAGCGGGATGTGCGTCAAGGACTTCGATCTTGAGGTCTGGGACGGCTCGCACTGGACTATGGTCGCGTCGGTGAGGGAGAACCACCACAGGCGGGTGGTCTGCCGCTTTCCCGATACACGGGGCTCCAAGGTGCGGCTCACCGTGCTCTCAACCTGGGAGGACGGCTACCCCGCAAGGGTCTACGAGGTCAGGGTCTACGGCAATCGGGCTGGATGACGGCCTGCATGTCTGGTCGAAGCTCCTTGAGGAAGATGTAGATCTTCCTCTCCAACTTCTCCTTCCTCGACCTGAAGAGGAGGGAGGATATGCCCCTGAATCCATAGCTTATGTCCAAGGAGTCAAGGATCCTTCTCTCGGACGGCCTCTCTGTGTAGAGGTAGGCGGCTGCGCACCTATAGGCCAGGTAGAGGCCTAGGAGGCCTATGTTGAGTCCCTTGAACTCGCGCACCTTGCAACAGAAGAGGATTGTCCCCGCCTCCGCCTCGACCTCTCCCAGGCCGTAGGAGTGGAGGCATTCGTGGATGGTCACGTATGCCTGGGCCAGCGGAGACATCCCTGGGTTTATGGAGACCTTTCTCTGAAGCGGGTGGTACACCCCTCCTATTGGAACCCCGATGGCAGAGCAAAGCGACAGAAGGAGCGAGGTAAGGACGGATCTATCCAGCCTGACCTGCCCGCGGCCTCCGGGGAAGACGTGCCCCACGGCATCTATCAGCTCTTCCTTGTCGGATCTGGAGAGCGCCCCGTCGACCTCGGCTTCCATCGAGGACAACGAGAGCTGGCCCACAATCCCGTAGAGCGATGCAGCCTTCCTCAGCTTCCCAGCTGCCCTGAGGCAGTCGTGGAGCGCCGCCCTTGGCGACACCGCGCCCGGCTCGAAAGGAAGCTGGATCGGTGAGTCTGGAAACGGGAGCCTGTTGTTGCGGCTCCCGGGAGCAAGGGCGTAGGCGATGTTGATCGCCACCATGACCATGAAGAGGTACCCGGGATAGTCGAAGGGAGAGTTGGCCTTAAGCTGAATCGAGGTAAGAACATGTACCAGGTTGCTGACAGTGGGCTCCCTCATCACCTGATGGATGTCGGAGAGGGCGAAGAATACGAAGGAGAGGACTAGGGAATCCGTCAAAGTCGGAAAGAGAGAGCGGAGGAGCTGCGTTTTCGTCGCGCGTTCTGCCTTCATTCGGTCCGTCCGTTCTGCGGCGGGGGAGAGAAATGTTTAAGCCTCAGCATGGAGACGGCTTGCATGGGCCGCCGCTTCTCGCCGTGCGTACGGACAACCCGTGGCGAAGGTCCCTCCCGAAGGCTTTTCGGACTGTTTTTTGCCTTGTCCGTGTTTCTTGGGACGACCTTTCCAGCCTGCGCGATGGCGCCCAGGGCCGATCCTGCCACGGGGAGAATAAGGGTCCTGCACATAGGCGACGGCCTCTGGGGGTCGAAGCCCGGCCT
Source organism: Hadarchaeota archaeon (SeqCode) (assembly GCA_964460695.1). GTDB lineage: Archaea > CAYQAE01 > CAYQAE01 > CAYVLA01 > CAYVLA01 > CAYWSC01. Next base: position 6,903 of record CAYWSC010000051.1, on the reverse strand, counting down.
ACTGCTAGCCTCAGACCCAAAGCTAGACGTAACCATCGTCCCAGTGATCACGGTCTGGTATACATCAGAGGAGATCTCTAGGTACATGAGGCTGTACATGCCGAGAGGCCTGGACGACCTCGTCAAGAGATACGACTTGGTGCTTCTCGGCGACTGCGATGCCTCCGTCATAACGCCCATGTGGCAGCAGGCCTTTAGGGACGCGGTCCTTGACCGGGGACTCGGTCTTCTGATGACAGGCGGCCACCGGGGATTAGGAGGCGGCGCCCTTCAGAAAGGCCTTTGGAAGGGGACGATTGTGGAGCAGGAGCTCCTCCCGGTGGAGGTTGTCACCCAGGGACAGGTGGACGGTCCTATCAGGATCAGAGTCCTGAGGCCCAACAATCCGCTGATGGCGTCGATCCCGTGGAGCACCGCGCCTCCGCTTGGCGGGGCGAACGAGGCGCAGACGAAGCAGGCTGCGGTGGAGCTGGCTGACGATGGTAAGCCGACCAGCCATCCAATCCTGTGCTTCTGGGACATAGGGAGGGGAAGAGGCACTGCCTTGATGGAGACCATCCATGGCGGCGGCGACAGCACCGAGGCCTGGGTGAGGGACTGGGCGTACTGGCCCGACTTCGTGCTGAACCTGGTCTACTTCTCTACGGCTGCAGAGGTTCCACAGGACCCCCAGCTCATGCACCAGATCAGGTCCGCCTTCGAGTTGTATCAGTCAAAGCTTGCTCTTCTCGGCGATCTGCTCAACTTCATAGAGCGCTTCGGCGCAAGCCCCGCAAAGATAGAGGACGGCCTGCGGTCGGTGAGGCAGATGAAGAAGGAGGCGGACAGGCTCTACCTCAAGCAGGAGTACCAGCAGGTTTTGGACAGGCTCCTAGAGGTGGAGAAGAGGCTTGACGGCCTTCAGATCGAGGCGGCGAAGGCGCGAAAGAGGGCTTTGCTGTGGGTCTACCTTGTGGAGTGGATGAGCGTCCTTGCACCCTCTCTCATCGTCGGAGTGGTGATCTGGAGCTTGATGATCCGTAGGAGGCTCTACAGGGAGGCCGGGGTGACAACCCTCCGGAGATATCTCTAGCCGCTGGACCCCTGAGGTGGACCGAGCCAGATGGCGGTCGCCCCCGAGAAACCAATGACGACCGGGGACATAGCGAGGCCAACTCCCCTTTAGATCCCCTCGGCAAGGCGCACCAATACCTGGCTGAACCCGGGTTGCGTGGTGCTTGTCCCGAACAGAATCCGTCCGTCGCTCAGGACCAGCAGCGAGTTCCATACAGATCCACCCTCAAAGACGGTCCACGGCCCAGCAATTCTTCTTCCCCCTTCACCGATAACAAGGACCTTGGCAGAGGCGTGTCCGACTATGCCGGGGCTTTCCGAGTCCTCATCTGTCTGGAACGAGACGGCATACCTGCCGCTTCGGATCCTGCAGATATAGGGTGCGGATGCCGATCTCTTGTCTCTAGCACGGTAGAGGACGCGCCGGCTCCAGGTCCTTCCTCCATCGCTGGATGTTGCGAAGCTGAGGGCGAATCGCCCTTCCTCCGTCGACTCGAATACCATGAGCAGGTCTCCCAACTCGGATACGACAAGGGAGGGCATACCATCCCTGGAAGTTGGAGAGGATACTGCTGTGCGGGGCTGGCTCCAGTGCGTCCCGTCCCTTGACTCCTGGACGTCTATCGTCTGGGGCAGGCGTGGAGACTTCTCCTCGCTGGAGTAGAAAACCATGAGCCTGTCGGCTACTGGGAGGAGGAATGGCTCCCAGAGTCCTCTGTGGCCGCTACGGATCGTGCAGACGTAGGTCCACGTTAGGCCCCCGTCGCTGCTCCTGGAAAGCCCTATCCTGTATGTTCCGTTTCCCACCTCCCGGTAGGCGCAGTAGAGAACTCCCTTGTACAGAGCGAGGTGGCCGTTTGCGACGTTAAGAGAGGACCTCCGGATCGTGCCCACCCTTCTCCATGTCCGACCACCGTCTGTGCTCCGGCTAAGCTCGAGCGAGGTCGGTAGCCCTGGGCGCTTCACATCGTAGGAGGCGAGGATCGCTCCATCGGGAAGCTGGATGAACCGCGGATAGAAGGCGCTGCAAGACGAATTGGGGGGATAGACCACGAATGGTGTGGACCACTCTGGGGTCGTCGTCGTGCCGGATAGAAGAAAGACGGCAGCTACTCCCGCTAGGAGGCCGGCCGCCAGGCCGAAGGTTACACGTGCCCGAGCCAAATTCATAACCCCACCAGGATAGGCCTCGACTGTCCTTCTAGGTTCACATCTCGAGCTGGATCTTGCGAGTATCCACGCCGATGGTCCAACCCTCCCCATCCCGATTTGAAGGTTTCCCTCCCAGTGATGAGGTTCGGTTTGAAGCTGCCCCACCTCACAGAGACGTCTTCGAGCCCATCTACAGAGGCAGCTGGCAGCCGCCGAGCCTCCGAAGCGTGAAGCTTTGCTGCAACCAATCGAAAGCGCTTCGCATGTGGCGGCCGAGGCCGATCTGCCCGTCTCACGTAGATTTGTGCGTGGAGAGCCCTCGAGACCTTGCTTGTAGCAGTCGCATGCCGCATAGGTCTCAAGGCTTGTGCCGGTGTCATTTTTCAACCGGCTTCCGCCCGGGTCAAGTGCGAACGGGACGGGAAGCAAGGACGCATCCAGAGGAATGATATTGAAGTTCGACTCGTATCTTTGGATCCCGTCAAAGGCAGCGTACGTGAAGGGAGATGCAAAGCCGCAGGTCGAGTGCGTCCTCTGCGCAATCCGCGACCGCGATGAACGGGTCAAGGCACTTGAGGTGTGGCGGGGGAAGCTGTCGGTCGTCGTGTTGAACCTGTATCCCTACAACCCGGGGCACGTTATGGTGTTCCCGAAAAGACACGTCGAGGCTCTGGAAGAGCTTGGCGAGGACGAGGCACTCGACATCTTCAGGACGGTGAACCTTTCCATCACATCTCTGCGCCATCTGTACCGGCCGCAAGGGTTCAACGTCGGCATAAACATAGGATCGGCTGCAGGCGCGAGCATAGAGCATCTCCACATCCACGTCGTCCCCAGGTACAACAGCGAGCTCGGCTTTGTCGACATAATCGGCGGGGGAAAGGTGATGATAGAGGATCCGGAGAGGTATCTCGAACGGGTGAGGGACGCCTTCTCGACGACGTCGGGGGATGAGCCGTGAAGGTCGTGGGGATTATCGGTTACAGCAATGCGGGCAAGACCTCTGTTGTTGAGGATCTGATAAAGCACCTGAAGGAGAAGGGGCTGAGGGTATTCACAGCCAAGCACTCCATCCACGAGATCAACCCGGATAAGGATACCGAGAGGCATTTCGCAATGGGCGCCGACAGGGTCGTCGGCGTCGATCCCAAGGTCTTCAGCATCCTCCAGAGGAAGGACGATCTGTGGAGAGAGTTAGCGGGATGCGACTTCGCAGTGCTGGAGGGGTTCAAGCGGGAGAGGGGATTTCTCAAGGTCCTCGTCGCCCAGGAGGAGAAGGACCTCGAGCTTATCGACGACTACACGTTTATCGTCACGGGCAACCCGGAGCTTAGGGACGCGGCGATCCGAAAGGGGGCCATCTTTATCGAGGACTCGCCCAAGCTGTACTCGGAGATCGAGAAGAGGGCGTTCCGACGGCTCCCAGAGGCGAACTGCAGGAGATGCGGGAGGAAGAGGTGCAGCGAGCTGGCGCGAGACGTCTTCGACTCCAAGGCAAGCGATGAGGAGTGCGCGTACCTGACGGATAGGGTGGTACTGGAGGTTGACGGGAGGCGCGTCGTGCTCTCCCCGTTCGTCCAGGATGTCATAGAGAAAACCGTAAGGGCGCTGGTGAGTACCCTTAAGAGCGCAGACGGCAGGGAGATCAAGATCGAGCTGAGATAGCTCTCACAGGTGTTCACATGAAGTCGGAGAAGTGTCTCTTGTTGATATTCGATGGGATGGGCGACAGGCCCGTCAAGGAGCTGGGTGGAAAGACCCCCCTGGAGGCCGCCTCGACGCCGAATCTCGACGCCATGGCCAAGGAGGGCGTAAACGGGATTATGGATTCTATAGCTCCCGGGGTGAGGCCTGGAAGCGATACCTCGCATCTTGCCTTTCTGGGCTATGACCCGTATGAGTACTACACGGGGAGAGGCCCTTTCGAGGCTGCAGGGATTGGACTGGAGGTCCGGCCCGGGGATGTGGCCTTCAGGTGTAACTTCGCCACGGTCGACGACCAGATGAGGGTGATCGACAGGAGAGCCGGAAGGATCGAGGAGGGCACCCACGAGCTCGCGAAGGCTCTCGACGGCCTGGAGATCGACGGCGTGAAGGTAATATTCAAGGAGTCGGTGGCCCACAGGGGGGCGCTGGTGCTGAGGGGAGAGGGACTTGGCCACAGGGTCTCCGATGTGGATCCACACGAACCGGGCCTCCCGGTCCACCGCGCCCACGGGGACGATCCGGCCTCCGAGAGAACCGCGGATGTCGTCAACAAGCTGGTCGAGATGAGCCACGAGATCTTCGAGAGCCACCCGGTGAACCTCGAGAGGAAGAAGAAGGGTCTATTGCCCGCGAACATACTTCTCCCTAGAGGGGTGGGGATAATGAAGAAGATCCCCTCGTTCGAGGAGAGATGGGGCCTCAAGGGAGCGGCCATCGCCGAGGTGGGGCTCATCTACGGTGTTGCAAAGGCAATAGGCCTGAAGACAATAGAGGTCGATGGATCCACAGGCGGGCTCGACACCGACACCGAGGCCATGGGGCGGGCAGCGCTGTCAGCCCTGGAGGACTACGAGTTCGTGATGATGAACGTGAAGGGGTGCGACATCGCCGGGCATGACGGCAATGCCAGGGCGAAGGTCGAGATGATCGAGAAGATAGACTCGATGGTCGGCCTGATATCCCGCGAACTGGATGATGAGACCTACGTGGTTCTCACGGCGGACCACAGCACGCCGGTGTCTGTGATGAACCACTCCGCCGACCCGGTTCCCCTCTGCATCTACGGACCGGGAGTTAGGACAGACGACGTCTCGGTCTACGGGGAGAGGAGCTGCTCGCGCGGCGGCCTGACGAGGATACGAGGACTCGACCTGATGAACATCATCCTGGACCTGATGGACAGGGCGGAGAAGTTCGGCGCCTAGCCGATCTGCCCTCTCACTATGGACAGAAGCGTCCTCCCTCCCCCCAGCCATGCTCGGGCATCCAGAGCAATACAGCCGGATGCATGGACGATCGCCACGGCCAGCCTCTCCACGCCGATTCTGAGGTGAAGAAGCTCGGCGTAGGACAGGGACTGGACTAGGCTCGAGAAAACCTTGGATCTGGAGCTGCACAGGTATGGCCGCCTGATGTCCGAGGGGTAGGATTTCACCTCAACACAGTAGAGGTAATCCTCCTGGTCGTCCACCATGAGGCAGTCTAGATGCCCCGTCAGGATGTCCGAGTACAGTGGAACCTCGGAGGCGACGAAGCCCTCTCGACGCGAGAGCCACGCCTGTATCTCCCGATGGGACATCGGGTTCGGTGGACAGATCGCGGAGGGACGCAGTCCCCTCAGATAGAAGCTCCTTCCCGTTCGAAGATCCAGGGAGCAGAGGACTTCTGATTCCCTTGCAAATCTCCTAGCGGCGAGAGGCAAGACTCGGAACTTGGAGGCAAGGCTGTGGCACCGAATCTTTGAGGAGACGAACTGGCGTGAGACGGCCTCGGGGTTTGAGAAGCAGTGCCGGAGGTAGCGGTCCACAGCCCTTGCAGATCCACACAGGGCGGGTCTTTGCTGCCAGCTGCAGACGTACCTGGACACAGCTCCACCCTTCTCCTGCTGGGTGAAGACCTGGCGGACGACGCGGGGCATAGGACCGCGAGCGCAGAAGTCATCTAGGCTACACTGCAATGGAGCTGAGCTGGGGCGCGGGCTGAAAAAGAAGCTGCTGACCCCCTAGCTGTCAGTTGATGCCGGTTCCCTGCTTGGGGCGGAGCCTTCCCTTTCTAGGATGTCTAGAAGGATGCGGCGGACCACGTCGAAGACGGCAACGCTCGAGGCGAGCCGGATCCTGCACGATCCCAGCTTAGTCTCGCGCTGTCCACCTGCCTCGACGAGCGGCTGGTTGATTGACTCGAAGTCTTCTACGAACTCCCTTCTCGACTCCAGCCCGTCAGGATCCAGCTCGCGCAGAGCAGCCCACTCCGCCACGTGGATCGAGGAGTTAGACCTGTGGTCGACGCCCAGCAGGAGGATCTTCCCGCCGAGGACCATGAGCCTGTAGAGCGGGTGATCCTCAAACTTGTGGCCCGGCCTGTCGTCATGCCCCTCTAGGATCTTCTCGGCCAGTCTGCCCCAGGCAGAGAAGGATCCAGAGTACTGGTGGCTGCGTATTGTCTCGGGACGTCGCCAGAAGGCTTCGGGTATCGCTCCCGTCCAGACCGGCATCCTCCACGGCTTGATGTCCTCTTCTGCCAGCGGGGGCGCGTCGCGGGTCAGGCGGACGGCTGAATTCGGGGACGAGCCTACGAACTCCATCCTCCAGCCGTTCCGCTCCAAAAACTTTCTTTCGCCGCTGAACCGCTTGAACAGATCGCGAGGCGTGGCGAAGGGATACGGGACCCCTCCCTCGTAGGCTTGGTTCCGCAACTCTTCGAAGAGGCTGGAAAGGGAGCCCTCAAACACGGTGCCTCTCCCCGAGCCAGCCCCATTCACCCCTGCCCTCAGCGCTAGCCTCTCAAGAACGTAGATCAACTGGCCGCTGTAGGTGGGCATAACGACGGTTCCACACTCGGTGACCGCGTCTTCAAGGGCGTCTATCACAGCATCTGGGCCACCATCGACATGGCCGAAGCTTTTCAGGCTGCTGTGGACGACGACGTGGTCCCCGGGCTGCAGGCCCACCCGGCGTAGAGCGGCGAGGATGTCGTCCTTCTTCACAACCC
>CAYWSC010000050.1:0-9912 GCA_964460695.1 Hadarchaeota archaeon (SeqCode) | reverse complement strand
GGGGCCGTGTATGACCGTGAGCCTCGACGAGAGGATGGAGGAAACGGCCTTCTCTTGGGACCTGTTCAGCTCTGAAATGGCGAGCTGGGTCGCAGGTGACTCCACCTCCCGGGGATGGAGCACGGCTGCGCGCAGGGAGTTCAGGTTCTCCACGACCTGCTTGGAACCCCCTATCATCTCGGGGGACTCGATCGCGGTCAGTGCCATCTTTGCCCGGCCCGTGAAGTCCGGCGAAAGGGACAGGTCAAGTCTGACCGATCCTCCGGAGAGGATCGAAGGCGTCAGCGGGTCTCTGAGATGGATCCACACCTCCTCCCCAGAGACTCTGCGGACGGTCCCCACCCCCCACCCATGGGTGAGGCCGGATTTCGATATCCTGACCACGGCACCGGGGTAGAGCTGACCCTGTCTCTCCAGATCCACCTTGAGCTTGAGGTCCTCCCCATCATACTCGAGGATGTCCCCATCCTCTATTATGACTCCGTCCTCGACCAGCTCGTCGGATGGCCTCCTGCTACCAACAAGTCTGAGGTTGGCCTCCGTCTCCATATCGAGGGCATCCCTCACCATCGATACGTACGGGTCTGGACGGTAGCTGGACAGCCTACGGCACGCCCCCTTCAGCGGGCAGGTGCTGCAACGCTTCTTCCCGTAGTCAGAGAGCGACGGCTTTGGCGACGTCGAGGTGAAGAGATAGTCATCCCTAGCCCATAGAACTCTCTTCAGCTCCTCCCCCATCTCCGGCGGCTCGCATACATGTTGATGCGCCCTCCTGCCTGTCCAGCGGTCAAACACCCAGACCTCTGCCACGGACAAGGGGACCTTCAGCGACTCCTCCAGCATCTTCGAGTATGTAGCCGCCTGCATCACGGCCCTAGAGGTCGCCCACGAACGCCGTGCCTCGTACCGCTCCGCCGAATCGGTCACCTTGTACTCGATCACCCGGGCCTCTCTTCCCCCTTTTTCCCTCACACCTACGAAGTCAGCCCTGCCGACCAGCCCCATGCGCTCGCTTGTGACGTTGTACTCCGAGCAGAAGAAGCCCGATCCTCCGGACCAGCGTATTATCTCGTCCGAGACGTCTTCGCAGGTCCTCAGGGTGACCTCTGCCTCTTCGCGAAGATCCGGCATGTTGAACTGGGTTGATAGGACGTTGATGAAATCCTCCGTCCCCACCCTCGCCACCTGAAGCGCGTGTTCAGGGTCACTTCCCCTGGAGAGCTCGCCCCAGAGAAGCCGCCAGTGGCGCTGGAGGATCCTATGCCTAACGATTCCCGCTATGCTCCTCTCGGTGGTTGCGACCTCCAAGCCAAGTCTAGAGGTCATGAACTGCCGAGTCCTGCAGTACGGGACGGTCCGGTAAACGGGCACCGGCCTGTCCACATTGATGCTTACGGCTGGCCCTCTCCTCCACAATCCGTTCCTATCCCTGTAGCCATGCCACCTGAACCACTCGTTGTCGTCGGGCTCCCTGTGGAAGAGTATACGGCTTCCCTCCCTAACAAGGCCTCTCTCCACGAACTCCATGAGGCAGGGAGCGGACTCCTCCTCGGGCTCGTCCGTGGCTGCGAAGAATACCCTGCGGCTCTCTCCTCCCTCGAGGGCCACGTGGAGTCTTGCGTACGGCCCTTGGCTGCCGATCCTCTTCTCAACCTTCTCTACCAGCCCAACGACTCCGAACAAGAAACCAGCCGGGGCGGATTCGGGCTGTGTGTATAAAAGACGTTCTTTCACCCACACCCTGTTACTTGATGGGATTCAGATATACCGCCGGAAAAGGGCTAGGCTCTTCTCGACGTTCTCCGTCTCGTCTCCCTCGCCCTCGTACTCGAGTGAGTAGGTGCCGCTGAAGCCTGCGTCCTTGAATATCTGGAATATCCGCTTGTAGTCCAGGGTCTTCTCGTCGCCGTCCTCGTCGAAGTCGTAGGTCTTGGCGTGTACGTGGACCGCAAGGGGCGCTATCTTCTCAAGCTCCTGGTAGACCGTCTCTCCGAAGTTGCCAGTGTCGGGGCAAGCCCCTATGTTCTCGCTCCCGACGGCCTGTATCATCTCGATCATCTCATCCGCCGTGTTGCAGTAGTTCCCGTGGTTCTCCATGGCTATGGTAATGCCCCTGTCGGCTGCGTGGCCTGTCACCTCTTTTAGACACTCCAGCGTCAGGTATTTGAGACCCACCGGCGGCTCCCCGGCGACGTTTCCGAAGAATGCCCTCACAATCGGCGCACCTATCTCGTGGGCAATGTCTATCGCCTTCTTCACATGCTCTACCTGCAGCTTCCGGGCCTTCTCGTCAACCAAGGCGAAGTTGTTCTCGGCCGATACGCACACCCAGCGTATGCCCGCGTCGTCGCACCTCTCCTTCAATATCAGCGGGTTCCCCGTCAAGTGGCTCATTACAACCTCTATGTCCTCGAACCCCAAGGCCTTCGCCTTGTAGGGGAAGTCCAGCAGCTGCAGGCGCCCAGAGGCGATGTCCCTGTGGAAACTCCAACTGCTTACGCCTAGGGCCATGGGGCACACGTCCTGGCGGACCCGTTGAGGATAGGCTTGAATATGTTTTCCGCTCGTCAAGGGACGAGATAGATTGAAGTTTTAAACCTCTGTAGCGGGCCCGTCCCAGGTGGTACCTTGGATGTTGTCAGTGTTGGCGACCTCAACATCGATCTCATAAGCCAGCCGCTGGAAGACTTTCCCAAGAAAGAGGCCTCCACGATCATCGACTACTACGTACTAATGGTGGGTGGCTGTGCAGCCAACTTTGCGGCGGCCGTTGCGTCCCTCGGCCACTCGTGTCGGTTCCTCGGACTGCTTGGAGATGACGCGATGAGCGACTGGCTGATAGGGGAGATGGAGCGCTACGGAGTAGAGGTGAGGGTTGGAAGGAGGGCAGGAACCACCTGCGGCATAACGATAGCCTTCTCCTTCAAGGACGGTACGAGGGCCTACCTCGCCACCTTGGGGTCGAACAGGCAGCTAAGGATTCACGATCTCGATCTTTCCCTACTATCAGACGCTAGGCACGTCCACAGGTCGGGATACTGGTGGGCCGACGAGATGGTGGGAGAGCCCACGGCAAAGGTTCTCGAAACGGCAAAGCGCAGGGGTGCCGAGACGTCCCTCGACATCGGATGGGACTATAAGGGGTGGGGACCAGAACGGGTTAGGTCGGTCATGCTCTCACTGCCGCACACCGACGTGTTCTTTGCGAATCGTGACGAGGTCGAGCGCCTCACAGGAGTGAAGGACCCCTTCGAAGGTGCCAAGAAGCTGCTTGATAGGGGGCCGCGGATGATCGCCCTTCACCTGGGATCTGAGGGAGCAGCCGTCGTAACTCATGAGGAAACGATCATCACCCCCTCACACAGGGTGGAAGTGGTTAACCCGACGGGCACAGGGGACGTGTTCAACGCGGCATTCGTAACTGGTCTGTTGAAGGGCTGGGATCTGCAAAGGACATGCGACTATGCTGCTGCCGCGGCGGAGGTACACATCCAGAGGACGGACAGGTCATTTCCAACGGAGGAGAAGATAAGAAAATGGCTGTCCGTCGCACAGCCACGGGAAGAGGCAGGCTAGCGATACGGAGAGCCAACCCTCTTGGCCGCCCACGTCTCAGACACGCGCGCCAGCGGGCCTGCCAGCGCCCCGAATGTCCTTCTTCGATCCTGGATAGTGTTGATAACCAGTAGCTAGGAGCCTGTTCAGAGGGAATAACAGTCTGTTTGCCTTAGGCGCAGGCCGCTGCTGGAACCGAACGACTGAGAGGCGAACGATTTAAGAAAGGTCGATATGTCCGGACGAGCATATCGGTGCCTTTATGAGAAAACTGGCGTCTCTCTCAGTTGCTCTGGCCGTTCTCGCCATAGTCGTCGGCACAACCGCCCTACGCCAGCACCGCGACGTAGTCGTTGCGACCACCACAAGCCTCTATGACTCGGGACTGCTGGACGAGATCTCAAAGGACATCTCGAAGGATCTGGACATAAAGGTCAAGCTGATCTCCTGTGGCACCGGGCTTGCACTGAGAAGAGCTCGAAACGGCGAGGTCGACGCCGTGATGGTTCACGCACCGTCCAAGGAATTCGAACTCCTCAGGGACGGCGACGCGGTCAACAGGAAGATCATAGCCTACAACTTCTTCGTAATAGTCGGCCCAGCAGCAGATCCAGCCAACATCACCGGCTGCAACGTATCGGAGGCCCTAAACAGGATAAGGCAAGCCGGCAAGGCCCATCTCGCCCTCTGGGTCTCGCGTGGAGACGGCTCTGGAACAGAGATCAAAGAGAAAGACCTGTGGAGACAAGCAGGGTTCGATCCCGATAGGCTTAGACAAGAGGAGTGGTACATAGAGTCGGGATCGGGCATGGCCAACACCCTACGCTTCGCGAGCGAGAAGCAGGCCTACACCCTTTCCGACACCGCGACGTTCCTCAAGCTATCCGACGAGGGTTCGGTCTCCCTACGGCCTCTGATAGAGGCTAGGAGGCCACTTCTCAACGTCTACAGCGTGATGGCGGTCAACCCAGCCATCCACAGGGAGGTAGACTTTGACTCTGCTATGAGCCTCATAGCCTGGCTGACCTCTGAGAGGGGACAGGACGCAATAGGCACTTTCGGCAAAGCCTCCTTCGGCAGAAGTCTCTTCCATCCAGCCGTCGAGATCTTGGCGAATCCCAAGGATTCAGCCCAAAACGAGGTCGCAGGCTGGATCGAGGACTACGCATTTCTGGAGGGATCGGAGTGCCCGCCGGCCTACAGATACAGGTCGGACGGGCTATACGGGTAGGTCTTCATGGGAGTAATCCTCTCCGGCATCGTAAGGGCAATGGAGCTCATAGCTAGAGGGGACCCGCAGCTTCTCCAGATCGTTGGCCTGACCCTTGCAATCTCTGGAACCGCGACGATAGTGGCCGCGGCCTGGAGCCTCCCGGCCGCAACCCTGCTCGGTCTACGAAAGTTCAGGGGGTCGGAGCTCCTGAGAAACATGTTCAACGCCTTGATAGGCATGCCGACGGTGGCCCTTGGGACCGTGCTCTACCTCTTGTTCTGCAGAGGAGGACCCCTTGGCTCTATCCACCTTCTCTACACGCCTGCCGCCATCGTGATCGGCGAGGCAATTCTCATCACACCCATCGCAGTCAGCTTCATGGTCAGCGCCATCACCTCTGTGGACCCTAGGGTGGGTGACTTGGCCAAAACCCTCGGAGCCAGCTCTTCACAGGCAGAGTGGTGCGTAATCCGAGAGGCATCCAGCGGCATTCTCCTAGCAGTGGTAGCGAGCTTTGGAAGGGCAGCTGCAGAGCTAGGCGTCGCCCTCATGGTTGGCGGGAACATCCCGGGCTCCACCCGGGTTCTCACCACGGCCATAGCCATAGGGATCAACAGGGGCGACCTAGAGCTCGCCATCGCCCTCACGATCATCCTCTTGGGAATTGTAGCGGCGGTGACCATGGCGACAAACAGGCTCGCAAGGAGAGGGGTGACCGGGTGATACTTTCGGCAAGAGGCCTTGCTAAATCGTTCTCCCAGGTCCAGGCGGTCCAACAGGTAGACCTAGATCTTCGTGGGGGCGACGTCCTAGGCATAGTTGGGCCTAACGGGGCTGGAAAGACGACCCTCCTCAGAATGCTGGCTGGAGTCGAGAAGCCAGATTCTGGGATCATCTTGTTGGACGGCCAGCCTGCCGATGAATACAGGCTCCGTCGTAGCTGCACCCTCACCTTCCAAGTTCCCGTGATGTTTAGCGGAAGCGTCCTCGACAACGTAGCGTACGGGCTGAAGCTCCGGCGACTGCCGCGCGAAGAAGTTAGAAGGAGAGCGATGGACGCCCTGGAACAGGTCGAACTGGCAGAGAAGGCGTCAAGAAATGCAAAGACCCTCTCGGGCGGGGAGCAACAAAGAGTTTCGATCGCAAGGGCTCTAGCCCTAGACACGGACATCCTACTCATGGATGAGCCCACTTCCAACCTGGACCCTAGAAGCAGGCTCGTCGTAGACCGGATCTTGGGGGAGATATCCCAAGGATCTAGGACCGCCATCATCGCAACCCACGACATCTCACACGCGGGAAGGATATGCAACAGGCTGGCCTTCATGGACGGTGGCCGGATCGTCTCAGAGGGAAGGTCGGGTGACATCCTCAGGGGCAAGCTCATGGAGAACTTCACCCTCGCCGTCAACGTGTTCTCCGGGGAGTCTGAACCAGTAGGGGACGGTCTCGCCAGGATAGCCCTTCTAGGTGGCCCTGAGATACAGGCAGTAACCGGAAAGAAGGGGCCGGTCATCGTTAGGATTCGGCCAGAAGACGTGGTCCTGTCGACCCAGCCGGTGGATACCAGTGCGAGGAACCGTCTCAGGGGACCCATCTCCACCATCGTCGACGAGGGAGCGACGGTTCTCGTAGGGGTGGACGTCGGCACGGATGCCTTCGCGAGGATCAGCCATGCCTCCCTCGAAGAGATGGACCTTCGCATAGGCCGAGAGGTCTGGCTGCTCTTCAAGGCATCCTCGGTGGAGGTCATGTAATGCTCCGAGCGAGGCAGGAGGCTATGGTTGACAGGTTCGGGCGGAGAATCACCGACCTGAGAATGTCCCTTACCCAGAGGTGCAACATGAACTGCTTCTTCTGCCACCGAGAGGGCGAGGCAGACGGCCACGGACAAAACGAACTGGAGGCTGAGCATGTCTATTCGATTCTCGAGGTGGCTGCTAGCCTAGGAATCGAGACGGTCAAATTCACCGGCGGGGAGCCCCTGATGCACCCAGACCTGGTGGAGATTGTCTTTCACGCTTCCCATCTGATGAGGGAGGTCTCCCTAACCACCAACGGCTACTTTCTCGAGGAAATGTCGGATGATCTTCGGAGAAGCGGCCTGGACCGCGTCAACGTTTCCCTCCACTCTCTGGATAGGCATACCTTCCAGAAAATAACCGGGATCGACGGAGTTGAGAGGGTGCTATCTGGAATAGCATCCGCCGTCCAGGCCGGCCTCCGGCCCGTCAAGATCAACATGGTTGTTCTCAACGGGATAAACTCGTCGGAGGTAGAAGCGATGATGGAGTTTGCCGCAGGCAGCGGAACGTCGTTGAGGTTGATAGAGCTGATTCCCCTCGCCAATGGAAAGTCCTACTGGAGCAACCATGATGCCTTGAAGGCTATTGAGAAGAGGCTCAGAGCAGACGCCGTCTCGGTCAGGTCTGCGAGGCTCAATCAACGACCCCTATACACGGTGCCGACGGAGAAGGGCATGGTAGAGGTGGAGTTGGTCCGTTCTGTCGAAAATCCAGCCTTCTGTGCAAGCTGCAGCAGACTGAGAGTAACGTCTGGCGCCAAGCTTAAGCCATGCCTGATGAGGAACGACAACCTCGTCGACATTCGCCCAGCCCTCAGCCGCGGAGACAGAGAGGCCGTCAGGCGGGCCTTTTTGGAGGCGGTGAGGCTGAGGGAGCCGTATTGGAGGTAGCAAAGGGATGAGGATCAAGGTGAGATTTTTCGCAGCCCACAGGGAATCGGTCGGGGCCGGCTACGAGTGGTACGAGGTGCCCGACAGCGCAAGGCTCAAAGACATAATCGAGATAGTCGTCCGAAGACACCCAGTGTTGAAGATGGATGGGGCTGCCTTTGCCCTAAACAGGCGGCTCGCCACCCCCTCGGTTCGTCTCTCTGATGGAGACGAGGTGGCTATACTTCCGCCGGTGAGTGGTGGTTAGATGATACGTGTCGGACCAGGAAAGATAGACGTACTCCAGCTCTTGGAGAGCGTGCGACGTCCCGAGTCAGGGGCCCTCGTGCTGTTCGTAGGGTGCGTTAGATGTAGAAGCGAGGGCAGGCGCGTCAGCAAACTACTCTTGGAGGCCTACGACGAGATGGCCTCTGAACAGCTCGCTAGGATCGTTGAAGAGGCAAGGCAGCGATTCGGAATAGTCGACGCCTCTGTTGTCCACAGGACCGGGACGCTGAGAGTCGGGGAGGATATACTTGCAGTTGCGGTGAGCTCGGAGCACCGACAGGAGGCATACGAGGCCTCCAGGTTCATAGTCGACCGCCTGAAGGAGGAGGCCGCCATATGGAAGAAGGAGATAGGTGAAGGGGGAGAGATCTGGATCGAGGAGGGAGGAAGACGACGGTAGAAATGGTGGACATCACTGGGAAGCCCGCCGTGGCTAGAACTGCAACGGCCGCGGGAAGGATAGTCCTTGGACCTGAGAGCATAGAGGCAATCAGGCGTGGAACCGTCAGGAAGGGCGACGTTCTAACCACCGCCCAGATCGCCGGGATCGCCGCCGCCAAGAGGACATCGGAGCTGATGCCCCTCTGCCATCCAGTCCCGATAACGAAGGTCCAGCTCGATCTCCGAGTGCTGCCCGACGGGCTTGAGGCGAAGTGCACCGTGTCGGCCACCTACTCAACCGGTGTGGAGATGGAGGCACTGACGGGGGCAAGCATCGCGCTGCTCACCGTATGGGACATGGTGAAGTACATGGAGAAAGACCAGCTCGGTCAGTACCCGTCCACACTCATTACAGACCTGAGGGTTGTGTCGAAACAGAAGGGGTAGAAGTGAAGGCCCATACAAAGCACGAGGAATCAGCGCCTGCGGTGTCAGTGGGATGCGCCCTCATCACCACGACGGACTCCCGCGATGAGAGCCAAGACGTATCGGGCAGCGTGGCGAAGAGCATCCTCGAGGGGGCAGGCCACAGGATTGTGTTCTACGACTTGGTTCCAAATGACCGCGAGAAGATACGGTCGTTGGTTGGATCCCTCCTTTCGAGGGACGATGTCAGGCTGATAGTGACGACAGGCGGAACAGGCCTTGGCACGAAAGACGTGACTGTCGACGCCGTTGCCAGTCTGCTTGATAGGACGATCGAGGGCTTCGGCATCTTGTTTCAGATGCTAAGCTACGAGCAGGTCGGGTCGGCGGGAATGCTGAGCAGAGCCCTCGGAGGCGTCGCATCAGGCAAGCTGATCTTCTGCCTGCCGGGCTCCCCGGCAGCGGTGGAGCTGGCTTTGGAGAGGCTGATAGTCCCGCAGATCCCTCACATGATATGGGAGCTTGATCGAAGATGAGCCGAATGCAACCCTTCACGAGGCTTATGCCCTTCGAAGACGCGCTCGCCAGGGCGATGGAGGCGATCCTTCCAATCGAACGGACAGAGAAGGTGGAGCTTGACCATTCGAACGGCCGGGTCGCCTCGGAAGACGTTCGCTCCGGTATAGATGTCCCCCGCTTCGACAGGGCTGCCATGGACGGGTACGCCGTAAGGGCCTCCGACACATTCGGCGCGACCCAGACGGAGCCGAAGCAGCTCCGAATAGTGGCTAGGCTTTCCGCGTCCGATGTGCTCCAGCGTCCGATCCAAGAGGGGGAGTGCGCGCAGATATCGACCGGGTCTGCGATCCCGCCCGGGGCAGATGCGGTTGTCATGGCAGAATACGCGGAGGAACGCGCCGGCTTTGCGCACATCTACAGGCCCATCTATCCGTGGGGAAACGTCTCGAGGAGGGGAAGCGACATTGCCAAGGGTCAACTGGTGGTGTCGAAGGGACGGCTGATAACCCCGTCAGCCATAGGAGCTCTCGCTGCTGTGGGCGTGAGGCAGGTCGAGGTCTATCAGAGGCCCAAAGTGGCTGTGGTGCCGACTGGAAGCGAGATAGTCGACATCTCGTCTCAGCCGAAGGAGGGCCAGGTGTTCGACGTCAACACCCACACCGTCTCGGCCGTCCTTGCCGAGAACGGGTGCATACCGGTCAGGCTTCCAATAGTCCCCGACGAGGAAGAGGAGATTTCCAAGGCACTGTCCCAGGCTCTGAAGTACGACATGGTAGTCCTCTCGGGCGGCAGCTCTGTGGGTGAGAGGGACATCATGTACAAAGTTCTAAGCTCTAGGGGAGATGTGGTGTTCCAC
>CAYWSC010000049.1:0-9934 GCA_964460695.1 Hadarchaeota archaeon (SeqCode) | reverse complement strand
ACGGTAAGCTTCGGCTTGGTTCTAATCTTCACCCCGACCTCGTTGAGCTTCTCGACGAGCGCGGCGACGCCTCTCTCCGCCATCTCGACGCTCTTGGCACCCGTGCAGTTGACCTTCCCGTTGCGGAAAACTAGGAAGGACACCTTCGGTTTTTTGAGCTTCACTATGAGTGCGGGGAACCTGTCGGGGTCGTACTCCGCCTCTTCGATCAAGGAGGCCAGCTTCTCCAGATCTAGATCGGTCTTCAGGTCGACCGATGCCACTATGTTCTGAACCTCGATGACGGGAGAAGGCCTCATAGCGTTCAGCTTAAAAAGCCCGCCCTTCTATTTAAAAAGATTTTGCAGTTGGCTTTGCGTTCACCAAGGCCGGCCGATCGTGAATCGGGCAGTCCAGCTTCTGTTCTCGATGCTGCGGCCAAGTTCGGCTGGTGAGAGCCTCCAAGGACCGATCCACGACCGACAGGTCTGTGGTCTACTAGCCTCTACGGATCCGAGAAAGAGACAGAACAGGCCGAGATAGATGGCATCGCCACTGAAAAGCTACTCCTGGGGCCTCACCGTGACCTGGCTGAGAGACGCTAGGGAACTATCACCGATTCTGACCCTCCTCAGCAGCTCCGGCGCCTGGGCCAGGGGAACCCTTAGGGCCTTGAATCTCCAGGGTTCAAGTCTCGAATAGCTCATGGATATCAGTGCAAGCTCCATGTAGAACTTGAGCTCGTCGTAGGGCACCACGGGGCAGTCGTAGATAGTTACCTTCTTACCCTCTATCAGGTGGTGTAGGCCGGCCGTCTCCTCGGTGGTGTAGGCGACATTCACCAACACCGCGTAGACATCCATAACTCGGTACGCGATCTCCGTAGATCTCCTAGTGCCAAGCGCATTGAAAATCATCCTTATCCTTCTCCCCGCCAGCTCCAACACCTTAGAGACGGCCTCGTTCGCCGAAGTGGCGAGGACTGGGTATACTCTGCGACCCAAGAAGTCTGGCATCTGGGGCAGACCGTTCAGCCTTTCCAGCCTTTCTTCCTCTTCGTCGACGACAATGATCCTGTCGGAGTATCCTTCCAGCAGCCTCTGAAGGATGTTGAGGGCCACCATGTTGGTGCCCAGAACGAGGATTGGTTTCCTGAGCTGGTAGTCCATTATGCCTTTCTTTGTGAAGACTGTGCTCTTGGTTATCGCGTGCTCGGCTATAGCCAACGCCTCTGCAAGACAGGCAGCATCCGGCCTGGAGTCGAGGCTTATCCTGCCGCAGGGAATTCGAAGGACGTTCTCCTCGGGGAGCTTTACGAACTGGGCGAAGGAACCGTCTAGGTCTGTGCCCAGCTTTCGCGGCTCGCTGCAGGCCCCGCTCTCTAGGCAGTTGGGACATCTCCCACATCTAACTATGGGGACGCCGACCACCATGTCTCCCACCGCGACGGATGTCACATCCCTGCCGATAGCGACAACACTGCCCGCGAACTTGTCGCCGGGGACTATCCCGTCTGCGATCTTCACGTCCCTCCACTCGTCCACGTCCACGGCGGAGGATAGCACCCGTACAAGCACCTCCCGCAGACCGAGATCGCCTGGGAGCTCTCTCTCAACCCTTCTGAGCTGTCCGCCCTGCCAGACGAGCACCCACTGGGACTTGGGAGCCTTGAACCTCTCGAGGACCCTCTCGACCTCAATCCTCGCTGGCGGAACCACCTTGGGCCTTGGGAGGAGGACGGCCTTCAGCTCCATGATGGTCTGGTCTGCAAGCTGGTTCTTCTGGATCTCTCCTATCGCCTTGTTGAGAAGACGCGCGACGCACGGGTTGTCCTCCCAAGTCTTTACGTGTACGTCAATCGTGTGGGGGAGAGGCATCGTGGTGACCTTCTGGATCGTATGGTCGTGTATGTGGATCGTCGTCGAGTCGTCGATGTGAAGCCTTATCTTCATCATTCCGAAGAGTATGTTTCGCTCCTCAAGGAGCTTGGAGAGCTCCTCGTCCATGGCCTCGCCCCGGCCCTTCTGGGCCTTCAGATCCGCGATTTTTTGGTGGAGCCGCCGGACCTGTTGTGAGAGGTATCCAAGTATGGTAGGCCGTATCTTCCTCTCAAGTTCTTCGATCTCCAGTATGCTAGGTCGATTGGGCAGTGGCTTGAAGCCCGGGATCAGTTCGGACAGGGCGGGAACGACGACCCTGTCGGCGAGCTCGGAGTACCAAGAGTTGCCCATAACCAGGGCTTCCACAGCCTCCGGTGGGATCGAGAGCTCGGAGAAGCGCTCGTGGAGGAGTTTGACCTCTATCTTCTCGTAGATCTTGTTCTTGAAGGCCTCGGCTTTGATGCCAGGTTCCAGCGGGATGTCTGTCTCGACTATGGCCCTTCTGATTACCACCTCTGGCTTCTCGCTCGTCCCTCGGACCTCGAGGAACAGGAAGATGTAGACGGCCTTCTGGTGCGTCCCGATCTCGGTGCTGATCCTTGCGACGGCGGTGGCATCACCGAACTCGAGTATCTCGACCGTGTAGTTCCCCCTCGGCTTGAACGGCAAGAGGTCTAGGGCCTGCGGGGAGAGGTCGGTGAGGCGGCCGACCAGTTGGGAGACGAACTTGGGCCTCTTTTGGGATGCTTCGATCTCCTCAACCATCTCCTGCAGGGTTATGTATTCCTCGAGGGCCCACTCCGCCCTGGTTGCTAGGTCCTCCTCTGCCCTCTCCTTGATGGTCATGAGGACCTCGCGAATTGTCTCGGCGGCCTCCCGTGGGGCTTGTGAGAGTTCCCCGTATCTTGAGTGCAGCTCCGAAAGAACCCGGTACGCCTCGAGGAGCATGGGGTCCTGGCTCTTCCTCTGGATCAGCGCCTCTACAACGAGTCTGCGCAGCTCGCGGCACAGATCACATGAGCAGGTCATCTTCTCGCCGGCTGGATGTGGTGTTTGGCCGAGTCCTCTTAGATGTGTCGGTGGGAGTGGCTAGACCCTGACGGGCCGCTTCCTCCGCTCGGAGGCCTGCATCTCGGTGGTCCTCTTCGAGACTATCTCGACCAGGACCGCCTGGACCTCCTTAGGCCTGAGGATCCTTCCGAGTCGCTGTATATACTGCCGCTTGGTCGAGCTTCCGGAGACTATGATCCCGACGCTTGCATCTGGGACGTCGACTCCCTCGTCAAGAACCTTTCCGGAGACAAGCTTTGTGATCCTCCCCTCTTTGAAGCGGCGGAGTATCTCCTTGCGCTCGGTTGGACTGGTCTGCGCAGTTATCTTGGCTATGCCGAACTTCCTCGCTATCTTGTTCACGATGGAAATGTACTCGGAGAAGATCAGGACCTTCCTGTCTCTGAATCTCTTCAACAGCCTCTCGACCTCGTCTATCTTGGAGTCGGCTTCGAGGGCTATCCTCCTAGCCCTTCTCCAGGCGTCCAACGCGATCCTAGCGTTCTCGTCGAAGCGGATTCTCCGTACAAGCACTTGTATCGGGTTGAGCCTTCGGGACCTGGTCTTGGCCATGACGGCTCTGAGATGCTTCTTGTAGGTGGCCCACAGCCTCTCGTATTCCATCCTCTCCATCGGGCTGAGGTCAACTAGGACCCTCTCCTGCCGGAAGCTTGCGACGTAGCTCTTCCTCTCCAGTTCCTCCTTCGAGATGGAGAAGACGACCTTGCCGACCAGATACTCCAGATCGGTTTCCAGGCCGTCCACCCTCTCGGGCGTGGCGGTGAGCCCGAGCCTCATGGGGGCTGTGGACTCCTCTGCTATCCTGCGGAAGGTCTCCGCCGGAAGGTGGTGGACCTCGTCAAAGACCAACAGGGAAAATCGGTCGCATATCCTCGATGCGTGGAGGGACGCAGAGTCGTAGGTCATGACCGTTATGTCCCTCAAATGCCTCTGCCCTCCGCCCCAGATGCCGACCTGCAACTCGCTCAATCCCAAGTGGCTCGAGATGTTTCGGTGCCACTGGTTTAGGAGGTCTATAGTGGGGACGACGATAAGGGTCGACTGCTTCATCTCGGCGATGGCCTTGAGGGCGACAAAGGTCTTCCCAGCCCCCGTCGGCATCACGACCACCCCCCTGGCCCCGTTCTTGCTCCACCTCAGGAAGGCCTGCTCCTGGTAGGGACGCAGCTCCACTGCTAGCTTCACGGGAACGCCGAGGGGATGGGACCTCCTGATGTCCGTCGTCACTTTATATCCCGTCTTTTCGAGGACGCCGAGCAGGGCCTGGAAGTAGATGGGTTTGCAGAGGTAGGCACCGGCTCCCTCCCTGCGTAGAAAGGAAAGCCCCATCTCTTTGGCTATGCTTCGAGGCGGATTCAGCTTCAGGCGCAGCATCCCAAGCTCAGGGGCAAGTTCGATGAGGGCTCGAGGCGGGATGCGAGAATTCTCCATCGGTGCTGATATGCATACGGGCCTTATATGTTGCTGCAGGTCTGACTAGGGTTCAGGGCGCGGGAGGTGTCCGGATCTAAGTCCCCGTCGCGATCCTCACCACGTCTTGTATGTCTTCGACCAGGTGGACCGTCAGGTTTGTCTGGGCCGCTATCAGGTCGGTGGTCTTCTTCAGCCTCCGGTAGGGGATCACGAAGGGCCCGACCTGCTGGTAGTAGGTAACCGTGGTGTACTCGTTCTCCTTTGGGATGCAGAAGACCTTGGCGCCGGCCTTTTCCGCTGCAACGGCCTTCTCCACCACGCTTCCAACCGCTCCTACCCGTCCATCCGGCGATATCGTGCCAGTCATGGATACGTCGTGTCTTATGGTCAGGTTCTCCAGTAGGGCTAGTACGAGCAGCGTCATGGCAGCTCCAGCGCTCGGACCGTCTACAGAGGGGATCTTGTCCTGTGCCTGAATCGAGAAGATGAGGTCGTATTTCGACAGGCTCAGGCCGCTAATCCTCTCGGCTGTCTCCTTCGCCGTGACGGCCGTGTCTTGGAAGACCTCGCCCATCGGGGGGTCGGTGTTGACCAAGACCCTTCCAAGGCCCGGAACTGCCTCCAAGGTGAGGTTTGTGGCTATCCCCACGTACTTCTCGCCCTCGGGGAATCCGAAGATGTCCCTGTGGACTATCTTCTTGACTGCTGGGACGATTATCGAGACCGTGGTTCTCCAGCCGAGGGTGGTCTGGTTCTCGGCGCTGAGGTTCAGCTTCTTCTTCAACTGGTAGAGCTGCGCCTGGTAAGACCTTACCCTGAGCTGGTAGTCCTTAAGGGCCTTTGTAAGGTGATCGTTCTGCTCCTTGAGCTGGGAGTTCTGGACGGTAAGTGCTTCGACCTGTTTGGAGAGGTTTTGGATTGTGAGGGAGTTCTCGTCGAGTTGTCTGCGCAGCTGGGCGTTGTGAGCGAAGAGTACCGCGATCAATCCTAGCAGGACGAGTGAGGAGAGCAGGCTTACAACAAGGCCGGCAGAACGCGTCCTCTCCGTTTTCTCCATGAACTCTGCTTCCGTGGCTGGGTATTAACTGTTGCCGGGCTGGTTGGAAATCCTCGGCCATTCAGAGGCGACCCGTGCGCAGTTCACGTCTCCCAGCCGCAGTACCTCTTCAGAAGCCGGATGTAGTGGCAGTATTTCGCGTACGTGACGTTAGGGGGGATGTAGTGGTCACAACAAGGAATGTATCCGCCGTCCCGGATCAGCTGGGGAACCTTTGACTCGAACTCCTTGTCGAGCGCTCTTCCTCCCTGGGCTATCTTGATCTTGTCTATGCCCCCCATGAGGGCCATCCTGTGTCCAAGCTCCTCTCTAAGCCTCAGCATGCCATTGCCAGCGCTTATCTCGATGGGGGCAAGCACGTTTATCCCCGCCTCCATCCAGACCGGTGCTATCTCGTGGAGATATCCATCCGAATCCATCATGACTATTCTCACGCCGTGCTCTTTGAAGTGTGTCACCCATCTCCTGTAGTGGGGGAGCATGAACTCTTTCATCATCTCCGGGGAGGTCATCGCCCTGCCCTTGTAGGCCATGTCGTCGCAGAGAAGGACGTAGTCGACATCTACATCCCTCAGGGCTCTTCGGGTAAGCTTCAGGACGAAGTTGGCCCAGAACCGCATCATCTCGTGGACCAAGTCGGGGTCCCTGTGGAGCATTATGCACAGGTTCTTCAGACTGACCCAGTCCCTCACCCTCCAGAAGAGGGAGGGTATCGTTATGTTGACGGGGTATGTCCTGTCTCTATAGGGGTGGACGGCCTCCTCCCAGTCGTTCGGGTAGAGGCTGGGGTTGTTGGGGTCGTAGCGCCACTTCATCTCGTCGTAGTCGTCCCTGTTCTTGACGGGGAACTCGACCCACTTTCTCGTCACATAGTCCGACTTCTCCCAGTTCTTTTCGTACTCGACTATCTGGCCCAGCCAGTTCTGGACGAGCCTGTGGGCGCCGGACTCGGCCACGACCTTCTCCTCCTATCGGGGAAGCGGCCCAAAGAAGATGTCTAGCCACTCGAAGGGTTCGAGTCCGTGCACATCCATGTATGATTTGTCTGGGGGCAGTCCCTGCGCCTTCCACCTCTCGAGTAGGGAGCCTTTGGTCCGTAGTGGGTTGTCAGAGTGACCTTGTCTGGCTTGCCGAAAAGGAGAGATCCCTAGAATCTCTGTCGCGAGTCCAATCGCGCAACCAGCTATCTTGGGCCTTATTAGTTTGAGGGACGCGGGACGCGGTGCATTGTGATGCCCTCCAACGAGATAGTGGAGAACTAGGCACAGGCCTTAGAGACCTTGACCGTCTTTGAGTGCGGGAGGGAAAATCCCTGTGCGCCGATAGCAAGGGTCTAACGTGCTGGGGATGCGCAACGAGACTCGGTCGTCTAGGGTAGGAAGGGTGCCGTTGAGCTTGTGTTGGCAACAGGTTTTAGCGGGTTGACAATCAGGGTTTGATTTTTTCGCGTAGAGTGGCAAAACGACGGAGTCGTCGTTTTCGGAACTTTTTTAGAGGCTGAGCAGAAAACTCCGTAGGGATGCGCCCGAAGGGCGGCGGCGATCCATTGGAGCACTTGACGCAGACGCGGGACCGGCTACGCAGGTCCCTCGTCGACTTGAAGGCTCTCGAGGTTGATTCTCTCCTCCAGGCACAGATCATAGCGGAGTTGATGGACGGGCCACGTAGCTCCATGGAACTTGTTGAGAGAATCCTCTCTCCCCTGCCGGATGATCCGCGTGAGAGGGAAGCCTGCTATGCTAGGGTGAGGAGGGCTGTGAAGAACCTGAGGGCAAAGGGCTATGTGGCGACGAGCCTGATAAGGAAGAATTCGCCTCATAGGTTGACGAGGTTTGCCGTCGCCAGGCTGCTGCAAATAGCGAGCGGAACGGAGCCCGAGGGCCTTCTGACTCGGGTAGACGCGGTTCTCATCGCCCTGTCGGTGGCTCTCGGTCTATTGGGTCTGGGGAGGCACTTCTCCGTATTCCAGACTGGCGACCTCGTGACGGCTTCTCTCTTCTCTAGCTTCTTCTTGGTGAGCGGGTCGAGCCTGACTAGGCTCTTTGAGAGCCTGCACAAGGTGATGTGATGACCCATCGATATGCGCCTCACTGGGGGACATGGCTTGGGTAGGTCTTCGCGGGGGAACCACACAGATATCGAGATGCTGGGGCTGGAGGAGAGAGACCCTCCGATTTTCTCGATAAGGCGGAAGCTTGTCCTGGCCATAGCGTGCATGATGGTGTTCGTTCTCTACGTCGGGGTTACATGCCACCCTCTTTTTGTAACGAGCATGGCTAGGCTGGCCCGCGCCGAGTTCGCCGCCACGAGCCAGGCAAGTGAAGAGACCAATCAGACCCACCGTTCGAGTTCTCGTCTGGCATCCCCAACAAGCGGGGGATCTCTTCGTCTCGTCGAGGAGGTTTCGGCTCTGAGCCAACCGCCGTCCACTACCAGTATGGATCAGCGCGTAGAAAGTCCGACGCGGCCTGCACCCGGAGGCGTAATTCATCTGCGAGGCGAGAGGGGAAACATCCAGGTCAAGTGGGTTTTCAATTCGAGTGACGTGTTTTCCGGTATCATGTTCGGCGTGGGTCATCAGGGCTGTGTGACGGTTTGGGATGTTGATGGTGACGGTAGCATGGAGGCCGTGTATGGTACCCGCCGGGGTAATAGTAGGAGGCTTTGGTGCGTTGGTGATGATGGCTCTTTTGAGTGGGTCTTTCCCCCGATAACTGAGGATGGTTTGCCTGGCGATCCTACTAGCAAGGTTTCCCTGGTTGACGTGGATAATGATGGAGTATATGAGCTTTGTTTTGCCGGGCGTGGTGGAAGGTTGTTCGTGCTGAATGGCGATGGTACTGTGAAGTGGACCTGGGACAACCCGGACCCTGGAACAGCGATGCATGGTGCTCCTCAGGCTTTTGATGTCGACGGCGATGGGCATGTCGAGTTCTTCATGAACAGCAACAGCGGGTTCATCGACCGTGTTGATCATCGGGGGAACCATGTGTGGAGGTCTTTCAAGTGCGGGAAGGACAACCAGGGGCACCCTACCATTGCTGATGTGGATCGGGATGGTAACTATGAGGTCCTGTGGGCCAGTCAAGATCACTGGCTCTACTGTATCGATGCCCAGACGGCGATGCTAAAGTGGAAGGTTGATCTTGGGGCGAATATGAAGTGTCAGCCGCCGATAGTTGCCGATGTGAATGGGGACAGGGAGTACGAGATCATCGTTTGGAGTGATGCCTTCAACGGAAGGAGTGGGTCGGTCTACTGTCTGACCTTCTACGGGAAATCGCTGTGGAACTGGAGCCTTCCGGCGCCAGGCAACATTAGGATGTGTCAGGCGCTGGGTGATGTTGATGGTGATGGGCGGCTGGACCTTGTGGTGAACTCTGACGTAGGCGGGTTTGCCGTGGATGTTTCCGGCAGTAAGCCTGTTGTGAAGTGGTGGGTGAACTTCACCGAGCTTGGCTCAAAGGTCGCCGGGCTCTACGGGATCACGAATAATGCTTGGTCGTCCTACCAGCTCATCGCAGACTTTGATGGGGATGGTGTTCAGGAGGTCTTGTGGCTCTCGCCCTTCCCGATCGTAATTGACGGCGCATCGGGCGAGGTTGAGGCCTACTACTCAAATGAACATATCGCTCTTAATAGGCGAGCTGACAACGGTGGCTGGTGGGGAGATGTTGACGACGACGGTGTGTCAGAGTGGATTGCAGATCTGAATGGCAATTCTCATGCGGAGACCGCGCTGTATTGTTTGAGCGTGGGTGGTGCTTTTCCCGCTGATGCTTGGTGGCCTGAGTACTCCCACTCGGCTTTTCCCGCCGAGTACCAGAGGGCTGCGGACTGGTTGAGGTTGAAGGCGGCCTATTCGAATTCTGTCTGGTTCCCGATACCCGAGTACATTTCAGGCAGCCGACGCATTGGTGGCGACTCGCTTCTGGTCCTCTTGCTACTCTCGTTTCTGTCCCAATCCCCTCGGATGCGTCCTGTTTGTGGCAAATTTCTCAAGAGAAAAGGGCTTCATGCAAAGAGGGGTATGGCCGGAAAGGCACTCTGGGGCCTGATTGATGGCCTGTCATCTCGGTCAGGGGTGGTGTTGTGAGGAGCTCGATTTTGCTCGTGTCTTGTCTAGGATTTGTATTGTGCTGCGCAGCGCTGGTCGACGTTGGTGCGCTGGAGGCGCTGCGGGTGAAGTGGCTCTTCAATTCCAGTGACGTGTTTTCCGGTATCATGTTCGGCGTGGGTCATCAGGGCTGTGTGACGGTTTGGGATGTTGATGGTGACGGTAGCATGGAGGCCGTGTATGGTACCCGCCGGGGTAATAGTAGGAGGCTTTGGTGCGTTGGTGATGATGGCTCTTTTGAGTGGGTGTTTCCTCCTATTACGGAGGAGGGGCTTCTTGGCGATCCGACCAGTAAGGTTTCGATTGTGGACGTCGATAAGGACGGTGTCTACGAGCTTTGCTTCGCGGGACGGGGTGGCAGGCTTTACGTCCTCAACGGGGACGGCACGATAAAGTGGACTTGGGACAACCCAGATG
>CAYWSC010000048.1:0-10056 GCA_964460695.1 Hadarchaeota archaeon (SeqCode) | reverse complement strand
CTCGGCGAGGGGATAAGGGAGTTCAAAAAGGCGGCGAGGGGGCTGACGGAGGAGGAGTCCCCTGGAGCTGAGGAGAAGTCGGAGACCGAGAAGCTCAGGGAAGCTGCCAGAGCCCTGGGGATATCTGTAGAGGGCAAGACGGATGAGCAGCTCCGGAAGGAGATCGCCGCCAAGGTCGGGAAGTAGATCCCGAGACATTTAAATCGGCGGGCCGAAGGGCAACTCCGATGGTTACTGCCTTCGTGATGATAGTAGCCAAGCCAGGCGGGGAGAAGCAGCTCGTTCAGGAGCTAGAGGCCCTACCGGAGGTCAAGGAGGTCTGGGAGGTATACGGGGAGTACGACATCGTCATAAGGGTCGTCATAGATTCGCTTCAGGTGCTCGACAGCTTCGTGCGAGAGAAGATTAGGAAGATGCCGCTGGTTCAGTTGACTACGACGATGATCAGCGTACAGCAGTGACGAGGGAAAACCGCGTGAAGTACCTCTTCGTGACGTGGGAGGATCTCGAGGATCTGGTGGCCAGGCTCGCCGTGAAGATCTGGCAGAGCGGATATAGACCCGAGCTTATCGTAGGGGTCTCGCGGGGCGGCCTCGTGCCTACCAGGCTTCTATCCGACTTCCTCAATGTAAGAGACGTGATAGTCCTGGGCGTCTCGTTCTACGAGGCGATGGGGAAGACTTCTAAGAGACCCCGCATAACCCACCCGCTTTCCCGGGACATAAGATCAAAGAGGGTCCTGCTCATCGATGACGTGTCCGACACTGGGGGAAGCCTCCAGCTCGCAAAGAGGCATGTGCTCTCCTTCTCTCCAGGGGACCTACTGGTTTGTACCCTGCACCGCAAGCCTTGGAGCAAGTTTCACCCCGACATCTATGTGGAGGAGACGGACAGGTGGATCATCTACCCGTGGGAGAAGGCGGAGGCCGCGGGCGAGATACTTGCAGCCCTGCCGGGGGACCAGAGAAGGGAGCTGGCGAGCGTCGGCTTCTCTGAGAGGGATCTGGACCTCCTGGAGGGACTCGGCCTGTTCGAATCAGGCCCTAACCATCTTGGAGGCTATGACGAGGGCGGCTAGGGCCAGTAGGCCAGCTACGATGCCCCACGAGGGGATTCTGAATAGTCTGAATCCGTAGGCTAGGAGAAGGCATCTAGGGATCTTTCCGAGGAGGGTGCCTCCCATAAACATCAGGGGGTTGTACCTCAGGTATCCGAGGGCCAGTCCAAGCAGATCCATGGGAAGCGGGGTAAAGGCGAATATCGGTATTGCCCAGAATCCGTAGGTCGACCTCCATTGATCTGGATTCGTGTGCCTCATGATCCATCTTCCCCAGACGAAGTAGAGGGTATGGGGCGGGATACCCTTCCTGGTTCGCGTCAGTCTTCTCCTGAGAGACTCGAAGTTCCGTGAAAGCCTTCCCACACCGTATGCGACAAGCTCTCCCAGGGCGCTTCCAACGCCGGCCGCCAGCCCCACTTGGGCTGCGCCTAGGCCTACACCGACGGACCACGGTATGTAGACGAGGTCCGCAATGGGAAAGAAGAAGAGTGAGCTTGCAGATACCAGGGAGACGACGAATACGCCGGGGATCCCTGCGGATCGAATGAGGAGGTTTGACCATTCGGCGAGGCTGTCCAAGGGAGACACGTCATTCCATGGGTGCTTATATCGCTTTTCGACGCTTGGCGAGCCTCATCTCTTCCTCCTAGGTCTTCTCCTGCTCTTCCTATAGGACTTGGACCCAGAGGGGCGGGTTGCACGCATCCTTCGGATCAGCACGTAGCCCAAGACTATTCCAAGTGCTGGGATAAGTGCCCAGAGATATCCATATCTCTTCGAGAGAGATTTGCGGATCACCCTCCAATCCTCGTCTGTTAGGGTTCCGAATCTGAACAACACGACTCCATCCGCGTTGGCACCCAAGGCGCTTCTTATGGCTCGGCCTATCTCCTGAGCGGGTATTTCGTATCCTTGGATGCCGGCCCATACGGAAGTCGCGCCGGCTTGACGCAGGGCCTGAACGCCCTGTCCGACCCAAGCCGCGTCCCTCTTGGCCGCCACGTGATAGGTGTCGGAAACGAAGAAGTCGACCAGAGGCGAGAAACGGGATATGTCCTGACCCATGGCGAACCTTGCCGAAGGCTCGAACATCAGGACGAATATGGAGAGGCTGACTCCTCTCTCCCTGGTGATTCCCGAGAGATCGGCTAGAAGCTGAACCATCTTCTTGTTTCGCCAGTTCACGAAGTCGGATAGCAACTCGCGATTCTGTATTAGCGTCTCGTAGGTTGCGTTGGCCCCGGCCTCCGCCGCAAATCTGGCGATGGTCTGGTTGTCAAACGGCCCGTAGGGGACGTAGAAGTAGTCGAGAAAGATCCCATCCGGACTAGTTTTCTGAAGGGCCTGGCGGACCCAGCGGAGGAGCTTTTCCCTGTAGGTCTGGCTTGTCGGGTTGACCCAGCCGGGCTCGACTTTGCCTGGAGAGGAGACGAAGGCGTCCGAAGAACTTGACTGCAGGTATCGCTCGTTTCGGAAGACCGGGATCCAGAGGTGAAGAGCGACATCGGTTCCCAGTATCGATCTAAGCTGTGTGGCGAACTGTTCATCCCCGGCCTCCGCCGGAAGGGGATAGAGTAGGAACAGGTCGGAGACGTGATGCTCGAGGAGGAGATCACGCACATTGGCCGCGCCCAGTTGGCGGGCCGTGTCCAGGCGCATCCAAACCCCCAGGTGGGTTCCACGCGCCCAACCTTGAGGAGCAGGGAAGAGCGTGAGGACGATTGCCACAATTAGGGCGAGGCTAATCGATGACGAACTCCTCTTCTTCGAAGCCGATGGGCTTGGTGGGATGCCCCTTGGCCGTGACGATCGGCTGCCTCTCCCTGCCAAACCTGAGGGTGACCGCGTCAGCATAGTAGTACTTCCTCCTCCCCATGCGGGCCTCCGAGTCTATCCTAACCCCGCGGTCCGTTGCCAGTACCCTGAAGAATCTCCTCCCATCGAGGGTAAAGGCGTAGCCCTCCTCCGTTCTCTGAGATGTGAGCTGGGCGTCCCTGGGGTATTGAACGAATATTTTCACAGACACGGCTTCCCAGAATCGGCTTAAAAGTGTGAGTCGACCCCTCCTGTCCACCGGGGCAACAAAGATAAGTGCCTGTACACAGCCTCAGTCATGGACGAAGAGCTGCGCCGCCATATCGAGGAAAGGTTCAACCATCATCTCGAGCAACTCTCCAACCTGATCAGACATCCCAGCGTCTCGGCGACGGGGCTCGGGGTCAACGAATGCGCCGAGTATCTCTCTTCGATGATGGAGTCGCTGGGCATCAATTGCCGCGTATATCAAGGCAAGCATCACCCTATCATAGTGGGGTCGGTGAACGTAGAGGAGGGGCAGCCGTGCCTGTTAGTCTATGATCACTACGACGTCCAGCCTCCCGACCCCCTCGAAGAGTGGTCCATGGATCCGTTTTCCGGACGGATCGACGAGCAGCGCGTCTATGGAAGGGGTGCAAGCGACAGCAAGGCCAATCTTCTCAGCTACCTCTTCGGTGTCTGCGCCCTCAGAGACCTAGGCAGGCTCTCCATAGGCGTCAAGTTCCTGTTTGAGGGGGAAGAGGAGATAGGCAGCCCGCACCTCGAGGGCTTTGCTGTCTCTCACAAGGATGAGCTTGCAGCCGATGCAGTCGTGTGCTGTGACGGAGAGCTTGACGCATCCGGAAGGCCTACGGTGACGCTGGGAATGAAGGGACTTCTGTATGTCGAGCTCAGGTGCAGGGCAACCTCAAGGGACGCCCATTCCTCTATGGCGCCTATCCTGCCCAGCGCGCCCTGGAGGCTTGTCTGCGCCCTGAAGACTCTCAGAGGCGGGGATGGGGAGATCCTTATCCCAGGCTGGCGTGAGGGTTTGGTCGAGCCTGGGAGGAGAGAGCTCGATATGATCGCCAAGATACCGTGGGACGAGGGAAAGGTGAGAGAAGAATATGGCGTTTCCGCCTTCCTGCGCGGTCTCAGCGGCCCAGCACTGCTCAAGCAGCTGCTCTACGAGCCCACCTGCAACATAGCGGGACTCAGCTCGGGCTACGAAGGAGAGGGATCCAAGACGGTTCTTCCATCAACGGCTATGGCAAAGCTGGACTTTAGGCTCGTGTACGACCAGGACCCCAATAGATGTCTCTCCCTTCTAAGGCGCCATCTCGACGAGCATGGCTTCGCGGACGTGGAGATTCGACAGCTCGGAATGCTCGAGCCCTCCCACACCGATCCTGATGCGCCGATAGCCAGGGCGTGTCGAGAGGCGGCTGTAGACGCCTATGGCTGCGAGGCAGTGGTCTATCCGAAAAACCCGGCGTCAGGGCCAGACTATGTCTTCACAAAGCGACTCGGGTTGGACTCGGTCTGGACTGGATGCGCACCGGCCTTCGGAGGTGCCCATTCGCCCAACGAGTTCATAGGGATAGAGGACTTCAGGAGAGGAATAGTCTACGCCTCGAGGGTCGTGGAGCTTTTCTCGACCCAGGTGTCTGGGGGCCGGTAGGCTTTCCCATCCGAGGCGCGAAGACATTTTTCAGATGTCCTAGGGCTCACTGCTTTGTTCATGGACCATCTACTTCCGTCGCGGTTCTTCGCAACCTCGGGAAAGGCACTGTCACAGGTCTCCTCTATCAACGCCTTTGATAGAGCCCTGATGGATGCGGGCATCGGTGAGTACAACATCGTTGGCGTTTCATCGGTTCTTCCGAAAGGGATCAGGAAGGTCAAAAGGATCGACCTTCCAAGGGGCACCATACTTCACTGCGTCCTCGCCTCCATGAGGGGGACTGGAGGCGAGACCATATCCAGCGGAATAGCCTATGCCTTCCGCTCAGATGGACAGGGAGGGTACGTCGTCGAGGCCCATGGCCACCTAGACGCGTCCTCCACCACGGATCTTCTGAGAAGAAAGATAGACGAGATGGCATCGCTGCGTGGGATCAGGACCGAGAAGGTGGAGTACGTGGTGGAAGAGATCTCTGTGCCAATGGGCAGCTATGGGGCCTGTGTCGCCGTCCTGGCCCTCTTCTGAGCCTATTCCAGATCGATGTCGTACTTGGTGCAGTGGAGCTTGCCCGCCTTAACAGAGCTGTACCGGCATCTTCCGCACAGCTCGGGCTGAGGAACGCCGTTACAGATTTCCCACGGCGGCTTCTCCGTCCTCCTTCTCTCCTTTCTCTTGGCCCTTATCTCCTCCGCCTTGCGTCTTCTCTCCAGTTCCTCGGGAGACGGCTTGAGAAGCCTCGCCAATAGGGCGATGCCTCCAGCGGCAGCGATGACGACCACCGCCACGATGGGCACGATCTTCCTGATCCTGGCCGCCGCTGCGCCCGGGTAGTACTTGTTCAGACCCTTCGAGGTACCTATCCATGTGTAGTCGTCCACCGGCGCTATCGCCCTGACGTCGTTGCTTGCCAGGCCCTTCTTCTCGTCGAGTATCTTCCACTTCTCCTTCTGCTTGTTGTAGATGCCTAGGCCTTTCCTAGTCCCCACCCAGACCTCGTCATCCCTGAACGCTATTGTCTGGATCCACGTATCTGGGAGGGAATCCTTTCCGTACTGCGTCCAGTCCCCTGTTTCAGGGTCTAGGGTGAACAGCCCCATCCTTGTCCCGATCCAGACCTTCTCCGGCCCAACGGCAAGGACGTTGACGATCTTTGCGTCTAGACCCTCCCCTGGCGGCTCGAAGGTCTTCATGGACCGCGACTTGGTATCGTAGAGGGCCAGCCCGTTGGTCGTCCCGATCCAAAGGACGCCGTTTTGAACCGCCAAGCTCTGAACCCCTCTTGCCGGCAGGCCGTCTTTCGTGGTGATGTTGGTCCACTCGCCAGTCTTCGTGTTGTACCCGCTGACCCCGAGGTTCGTGCCCAGCCAGAGGATGTCCCCCTCCTTGGCCATGCAGCGGACGTCGTCGGAGAGGAGCCCGTCCTTGCTGGTGAAGGTAGTCCACGCCTGCTGGATCTCATAGGGCTCAAGGGTCTTCAGCTTTTGCTTGTCGAGCATGGAGAGCCCTCGCGGCGTTCCGAACCATACCCGGTCCCCATCAATGAGTATGTCCCATACCTTGACGTGGGCCAGCCCCTCGTTTGGAGTGTAGGTGGTGAAGTTACCAGTGGATGGATCTAGGAGGCTCACGCCACCCTCCAGCGGAGCTTCCTCCACATCTGGCTCTATGTATGTTGTGGCGACCCAGAGTTCGCCGCCGGAGTAGTCCATGGAGATAACCTCATCGCCGACCATTCCGTTGGCCCTTCCGAAGGTCTCCCAGGTCTTCTGCGCGCTTGCGTGCTGGAGGGATACAAGCAGGACTAGAGACAGAAAGACGATAGCGATGCTCTTGGTCCTCATCACTTCGAAGCGGCGTTGTCTGTCCTAGAAAAGTGTTTGGGAAACTCTCCCTAGGGGGGATGGAATTGTGCTTTTATTTAGCGCCCAGTGATGTTGCGCCGTGATAGGCAGAGATGCCCTCGGGATTCTGGAGGGCTTCCTGCAGGAGATCGGCGAGAGGTACGTTAACACGGTCATCGATGGAGTCGATCTTGGCTTTTCATCGATCTACTGCTCGTACCTCAGCTCTGTGGGGTACAAGGGAAACGTGCTGCTGGTGGATGGCGGGAACACCTTCAACCCGTACTTCGTCACCCGGTGCTGCAGACTCCTCTCGGTGGACGAGCGGCGGGTTCTAGAAAGGACGCGGATCTCGAGGGCGTTTACCTGTCACCAGCTATCCGCCATACTTGGGCGGCTGGGGGAAATGGTCAAACGGGTGGGATCCAAGGTCGTCGTCGTAACGGACCCTACGTATCTGTATCTGGAGAGGCTTGGAGAAGAGAGGGTCCTTGGAGAATTCGTCGAGGCCTTCCGTGGCCTGATGACGACCACCTACAGGTGTAGGCTGACGACCTTGATTGTAGAGGTGCCTCGTCATCCCCGTGTGCTGCATGGAGATAGATCTAGGCATAGGAGAAGGATAGTCGGTGGCCTTATGGAGAGGGTGATAAGGGAGATATCGGACTCTGTCTACATCCTTGAAAAGAGGGATGACCGGATTGTTGCTGTGAGGGTAAAGCATCCATTCTTCCCCGGGGGAATAGCGGCATCCATACCCACTGGGCCGAGGGAGCTGACCCTGGACGAGGCTCTGGGTGCAGCCTGACCTCGCTTCAAGTGGAAACAGAGGGGGGATAAAGGAGGGTTTTTATTGGCGTTTCAGGTGAGCCTCGTCTGAAGGGGGTTAGAAGGGTTCCATGGGAAAGACCGTTCCGTCCTTCAGGATGGCCCTAGAGGCCGAGATAGGGAATTGGCGATCCTACAGAAGGGCCCTGAAGAAGGGGGATAGGAGGGTGTTTGACGAGCTTATGGGACTGACCAGGATCCATGCGTCAGCCAGTGGAAATGCCCTTAGGACCTCTCCACTAGAGGCCATGCTCCTCTCCATACTGATAGAGCAGCAAAAGGCCATCGCCCGGCTGAGAGAGGAGCTGGATAGCCTTAGAAGGGAGATCGAGGGGTCTTGAGCGAGGGCTGGCTGCTCGACATATACCCGGAGGGGGACGACATCGTCCTCTGGATCAAGACTAGAGGCGGAAAAGCTGAGAGCTACCGCATCAGATACCCACCCCGCCTCTACGTACATGCCTCGGAGGGGCGCATGAAGCTTCTAGAGTCCCAGTTGGACGACGAAGAGGCGCTGATAAGGGCGGAGTATCTGGAGAAAAGGGTGGATATCAGGGATTATGAGCCGAAAACGGTTATGCGCCTGGAGATAAGATCGAAGGCGTTCAGGGGGATCGTGGAGAGGCTGTGGCCCTTCGAGGGAAGGGGATATCGGTTCTTCAACGTGGATATCCCGAGGGCTCAGGAGTTTCTATACGAGTATGATCTCTTTCCGCTCAGCCTTCTATCGATACGGTCCCCAAGGATAGATGGGATAGAGCTGCTGGATGACAGGTTTTCACTCGAGTACGAGGTCCCACCCCTGAGATGCCTCAGCGTGGAGGTTTACCCTAGAGATGAGAACTACGCCCCTATCGAGAGGATCGTACTCGAGATGGATGGCGACAGAGCGGTTCTGGAGGGTGGAAGGGAGGATGAGAGGATGATGGGGCTTGTCGAGCTGGTGGACGAGATGGATCCCGATGTAGTGTTCGTCACGGAAGGCGAGATGGCTCACCTTGCCAGGAGAGCACGTGAAAACGGGGTCCTAGAGCTCATCTCTC
This sequence comes from Hadarchaeota archaeon (SeqCode), assembly GCA_964460695.1. GTDB lineage: Archaea > CAYQAE01 > CAYQAE01 > CAYVLA01 > CAYVLA01 > CAYWSC01. Next base: position 1,803 of record CAYWSC010000048.1, on the reverse strand, counting down.
TTAGCCGAGACAGATCAAGAACCATATCGGAGGGTGGAAGGGGGAGGTCGTACTTCTCGTATGGAAGGATCTACTACAAGCATCCTCATCAACCCCTCTTCGGCAGGATCCATATAGACCCCGTCAACTCCTTCATCTATACGGACTGCGGGATGGCCGGGCTTGTAGAGTTCTCCCGGCTCACAAAGATCCCTCTGGAGAAGAGCTCCACAAGCTCCCCTGGAACGGGGATAAGCTCGATGCAGCTGGATCAGGCATTCAGAGAGAACCTGTTGATCCCTTGGAGGAAGCAGGAGCCCGAGTTCTTCAAGTCGGCGATGCATCTACTTGAGTGCGACAGGGGAGGATTCGTATTCGAGCCAAGCATAGGATTTCACACCCATATCGGTGAGATAGACTTCTCCTCCATGTACCCGAGCATCATGGAGAGGCATAACATCTCCCCCGAGACGGTTCTATGCGACTGCTGCAGAGGTGGAGATGCTCCAAGGGTTCCGACATGCGGGTATCACATCTGCACCAAGAGGCGGGGGATCGTTCCAAAGGTCATCAAGCCTCTTCTAGAGCGCAGGGCCATCTACAAGAGGTATGTGAAGGATATGGAGGGGGGAAGGGCAGATGAGTACGACGCTAGGCAGCGGACCATAAAGTGGCTTCTCGTCACCTGCTTCGGTTACCTAGGGTACAAGAATGCCAGGTTTGGGAGGGTCGAGGCCCATGAGGCTGTAACGGCCTTTGGGAGGGAGAAGCTCTTCAAGGCCGCTGAGATAGCGGAGGCCAATGGGTACGAGGTTCTCCACGGCATAGTGGACAGCCTCTGGCTCAGGCGCGAGGATGCGGATGAGTCGGACTACAGGTGGCTCTGCACCCAGATAGAGAACAGCTGTGGAATCCCAGTGTCCCTCGAGGGAATATACCGGTGGGTGGTGTTTCTCCCCTCGAAGATGGATCCGAGGGTTCCAGTACTCAACCGGTACTTCGGGGTCTTTGAGGACGGGGAGATAAAGGCCAGGGGGATAGAGCTGAGGAGAACGGATACACCTGGGATAGTGAGGAAGGCCCAGCTGGAGATGCTTATAGCCCTCTCAGAGGCCAGGAACCTAGAGGAGTATATGAAGGGGCTGTGGGATGTCGCCGAGATAACCCGGGAATACGCCGATAGGATCCGTAGGAGAGAGGTGGACCTGGAGGATCTAGTGATATCTAGAAGGGTCTCCAAAGAGCCGTGGGAATACACCAACATGGGCCACATAGCGGTGTCGAGCCTGAAGCTACACAGGATGGGGAGGACTATTCACCCCGGAGAATTCACCGGATACGTGATAATCGATGCCTCCTCCCCGGACCCGTGGGCAAGGGTAGAGCCCATAGAGTCCTACAGAGATTGGATGGAGTACGACGAGGAGAAGTACATAGACCTGCTCGTGAGGGCCGGGGCGACCCTCTTCGAGGCCCTTGGAGTAACTGTGGACCAGTTCCGAGACCTGGCCTTGGAGGGCAGGGTGCAGAGCCGCCTAGCCCGGCCTAGTGAACCGTGGCGTTGAGAGCCCCGACGTGGTGGACAGGCTTCTTCAAAAACTCGAAGGCCTCCGGGTCCTCGACCAGGGCTCTATAGAGGGGGCGACTCCTGGGGAGGCCGAACTCCCTTAGCTCCCTTGCCCTGATCTGTCTAACCTCCGGAGGATTGATGTAGTTCGGGTTGGAGGCCCAGGTGGGGCGGCCATCTTCAGAGACCATGTAGGATGCGGCTCCGCGGAGACTTCGATACGGGTCGTATATGGATTTGAAGTTGTCGGCGGTCAC
>CAYWSC010000047.1:0-10067 GCA_964460695.1 Hadarchaeota archaeon (SeqCode) | reverse complement strand
CCTGGGTCGAGTGCTCCTTCTCTTGGGGCTTGAGCACCGGCATCACTGACTCCTCGAAGATCGCCTTCAGCTCGTCGGGCACGCCGGGGAGGCAGATGATCGTCGTGTTGGATGATTCAATTCGAACCGCGGGAGCGGTGCCAACCGGGTTGTTCAGCGGCTTGGAACCCTCCGGGATCATGGCCATCTTCCGCCTAGACTCGGTCATCAACCCTTCCGGCGGCGTCTCCGGATGCATCGCAGCGTATCTCCTTCTTATCATCTCTAGGGCGTCCGGATCCTCCACTAGGCCGAGGCCTAGGCCCTTCGCGACGCCTTCCAGGGTCAGGTCATCCCTCGTTGGTCCAAGGCCGCCCGAGATGAGGATTAGTTCGGGGGTCCTCCCTAACGAGTCGCGGAGGCAGGAGGCGATTACGTCCACATCGTCCTCGATTATGGTTATCCTGCGGAGGCGGTTTCCAGTTGAGGCTATCTTCTTCGCCATCCAGTTCGAGTTTGTGTCTAGGACGTCTCCCTCGAGGATCTCGTACCCAACCGTTATGATCTCAACATCCATGTTTCTTTCCCCGCGCAGTGGTAAGGAGAGATCTGAAAACTCTTTGCGCCCGTTGCGGCTTCCCCGTTCCATAAACATTAATAAGAAGGGCGGGCGGCGTAGATGCGTCCGCCAGAGGTGCTAGGATGCTAGGTTTCCTCTTCTTCGGCCTCTCAAAGAAAAGAAAGAAGAAATGCGCGTTCTGTGACAAGCTGACCACTACTGAGTGTAAGATCTGTGGTAGGCCTATCTGTGACGACCACACGAAGAGGTTGGAGGGGGCAGGCGGCCTCCGGTGGGAGGTCTGTCCTGAGTGTTACGCTCGTAGAAGGGGCAGAGTGAGGGTCTCCAGGAGATAGTCCTCCTATAGACCGGTGGGTCATAGATGTCCGAATCCTCTGAGAAGTCATCCTTTACTGTAACCCCTTGGGAGGTAGAGGGAGAGGTCGACTACGACAGGCTTGCCAGGGAGTTCGGGGTTAGGCCGATAGAAGAGGTCCTCTTGAAGAGGATGGAGCCCCTCCACATATATCTCCGCAGGGGGTATTTCTTCACCCACCGCGACCTAGATATCATCCTCGACCAATACGATTCGGGGAGCCCCTTCGCCTTGGCCACCGGCAGAGGGCCCTCCGGCGACATGACTATAGCCCACTACATCCCCTTCGAGTTCACCCGTTGGCTGCAGGAGCGGTACGGTGCCGACGTCTACATACAGCTGACGACAGACGAGAAGTACTTCGTAAATCCGGAGCTTTCCTTTGAAAACGCCGAGAACTACGCTTCTCAGAACGCCATGGATATCGCTGCGGTAGGTTTTGACCCCGATAGGACCTTCATCTTCAGCAACCTCGAATTCACCAAGATCTACCGGCCGGCTGCTAGAATAGCGAAGCACGTTACCTTCGCCACCGCAAGGGCGACCTTCGGCGACTCCGTCCTGAGGAACATTGGGTGGAGCTTCTTCCCAGCCGTCCAGGCAGCACACCTCCTCTTGGCGAACTTCGTTGACGGGCCGACCCCCGTTATCGTCCCCATGGGGATAGACCAGGATAGCTTCCTGAAGATAGCGAGGGATGTCGCGCCGAAGCTCGGCTTCCCCAAGCCGGGCGCGGTTCACTCGAGGCTACTCTCAGGCCTGCAGAGGATCGGCGGCAAGATGTCTGCCTCTCGACCGGAGACCGCGATCTTCCTCTCCGACGACGACGCCACGGTGAAGGAGAAGATCTGGAATGCCTACACCGGGGGTCAGGCCACCGTAAAGGAGCAGAGGGAGAAGGGCGGCCATCCGGATCGATGCGTCGTCTACAGCTGGCTGTACACCCTTTTCGTCCGGAGCGACGAGGAGATAGAACGTATCGCCACGGAATGTAGATCCGGCGAGCGCCTCTGCGGTCAGTGCAAGAAGGAGCTCACCGACTTCCTAGTAGACTTTCTCAAGCGCCATCGGAAGAGGAAGAAGCGGTCGCCGGAGCTTCTTAAGAGGTATATGTACGACGGGGAGCTTGCAAGAAGAGCGTGGGACAACGTCTAGCTCCACTTTCCCCCGAACCATCATGAATAGGCAGGCGTGATTAGAGATTTAAGCCCGTGGAACTCACCCGGGCCGATGGAGCGCTCCAAGGTCCTTCTGGACGGCCTCATAGTAGCTCTATTCGTCCTCTCCGTGCTCATCCTTGTTGGCGAGACGCGCTCCATATGGGCGAAGCCGGTTCTGCTGCACCAAGGCGTCCTGAGGAGCTACACCTCCTTCAAGGGGCTGAGGTACTTTGAGTTCGCCGACAACACGACCATCGTGGAAAAGGGGTGGATGTGGAAGACCTTCGTTGTACAGGGAAGGGAGGTCGCGGTGTACAAGAAAGGCAGGGCAATAGTGGTCGAGGAGACGGGGACCGGGCCAGCGATTCAGCAGAAACGGGGGTAGCCTATGGAAGATGTTGATCCGGTCGTAGTTGAAGGCTCTTCGGCTTGCATGGCCTCTATGGTTCCTCCTCGATCGCTGGGCGAGAAGGGACAAAGATGAGAGCCCTCATTCTGCTGACCCTCCTTCTCCTCGTCCTATCTCCGCTGAAAGCTACCGCGGATCCACAGTCAGAGCCGATGTTGACCGCGATCGAGATCTATGGCTACCTCACAGACCAGTTCGAGAGACGCGTCGAGGGTGCCGAGGTGACCGTCTATGCGGGCGGCCAGAGGCTAGCTGTGGTCGAGACGATGGACGACGGGAGCTACCTGGTCTTCTGCAACGTCAGGGACATCTCGTCCGTGTCGACGCTGGAGCTCCGCTACTCAAAGTTTGCCCACAGACAGACCGTCGAGGAGATCAGCCTGGGAGATATGGCGACGAGGACCGAGTCTGGGGGACAGGTCGTCTACTTCCTGAGACACGACGCGGTTCTAGAGACCGAGGATCATATTACGGGTGGCGGGTGGGTGGCCCTCGCCATATTTTTCGTAACTTTCGGCCTCATCCTGAGCGGTGCGGTGGACAGAACGATCGGGGCGATGGTGGGTGCCTTCCTCATGTTCGCCACCGGAATGATATTCGGATTTATGGACCAACAGGCCGCCGTTGCGGCCATAGACTTCAACGTCATCGGCCTGTTGATGGGAATGATGATAATAGTGAACGTCCTCAAGCCGACAGGATTCTTCCAGGCCGTGGGGATCGGCGCGGCGCGGCTGGCAAGGCACAAGCCGTGGAGACTGCTTGTACTGATGGGGATGGTGACGGCCCTCATATCCATGTTCATAGACAATGTGACCTCCATAATACTCATGGTCCCCCTTACGATACACATAGCAGAGTCCGTTGGGATAGACCCAGTTCCCATTCTACTCTCGGAGGCTTTGCTGTCAAACGTGGGCGGGGTCGGAACTCTGATCGGAGATCCGCCCAACGTGATGATCGCGTCAGCGGCAGGCCTAACCTTCAACCAGTTCATCACGCATCTTCTGCCAATGACATTTCTTGCCCTCGGGATCACCCTAGTGATCTTCTACTTCATCTTCAGGTCATGGAGGCGCACGTCGGTCAGAATGATGCGCTCCCGACATCTAAGCATGCGTGACGCGATAAAGGACCCGTCCGGGATGAGGAAGACGCTCGTGGTTCTCGGCGTGACGATAGGGCTGTTTTCAATTCAGACGCACCTGCCGGTAAGCATAGCGACCATAGCCTTGATCGGGGCTACAGCGGCGCTGCTGGTGAGGAACAGAGAGGTGAGCAGCATTCTTGAACAGGTTGAATGGCCTGCCCTCATCTTCTTTGCCGGCCTCTTCGTCCTGGTGGACGGCCTCTCCAGGGCCGGAGTGATGGATCTGGCGGCACAGACCCTGGTGTCTCTCAGCGGGGGGAAGCTGCTTCTCACAACCGTCGCCATAATATGGGTGTCGGCGATCGCATCTGCCTTCGTAGACAACATACCGTTCGCCGCCACCATGATTCCGCTCATAAAACAGATTGAGCATCTAGGTCTAAACGTAATGCCTATGTGGTGGGCCCTCGCAATGGGCGCCGGATTCGGCGGGAATGGAACGCCTATAGGCGCCTCGGCCAACGTGATAACGGTGATCCTAAGCGAGAAGGCCAAGCATCCCGTTACGACCAAGATCTGGCTCAAGGCCGGTACCCCCGTCATGATCATTACATGTGCCGTGGCAACCCTTTTCGTGGTCGTTTTCTTCGGCCTCTTCACCTAAGGGAGAACGTGGTTGGCCTCCCTCAACGCAGAAAATATATTAAAGAGCCAACGGCTTCCAGTACGAAGCGGTGAGCTCTTGGCGAGCAAGATCAAGCAGAAGATAAGCGACTTCTTTCGCGCTACTGCGGTTCTGAGGGCAGAGATGCCTGTTTGCCCCGGGTGCGGAATGCACTTCAACAAGGAGAAGTACGGTCACGAGTGCGAGTACCCAGGGTGCACCGAGATCCTCTGCCCCAAGTGCAGGTTCTGCAACAAGCACGCTGAATGCCCAGACTGCGGTAGGCTGTTCCTTGTCGAGACGGGACATGCATGCGGCGACCCGTATTGTGACAAGCTTCTGTGTCCCAACTGCGGGCCGTACTGCAAGGAACACACTCCAACAGAGGAGGCCTACAAAGAAGAGGAGAAGTTCGAGTACTGACGCAGGGCCAGGACCTCGGCCTCTCCGAAGAGGGCAGGCGTGGCAAGAGACCCTAGCCCAGCTAGGGTGCTTCGCTTGCGCCTAGAACCGCGGGCCGGGCTCGTCTCGACCCGCGCTGGTCATGACGACCGGGCAAAGGCGATCAGGATGCAGAGCCGGTGAGCCATTGCTCGATCATTCTCACGCCCACAACGGCGTCGGGAGCACAGGCATCTGCGCCCATCTCCTTGGCGAGCTCGTCGGTCGCGGCTGCTCCCCCTATGATGATCTTGACCTTGTCCCTGAGGCCGGCCTCCTTGAACGCGTCAACTATCTCCTTTGTGTAGGTTATCGTCGTTGAGAGAAGGGCGGACAGACCAACGACGGTTGCACCGCTGCTCTTGACGGCCTCGACGAACTGCTCCTTCGACACGTCCACCCCGAGGTCGACGACCTCTATTCCAGCCGCGATCAGCAGCGAGACGACCAGATCCTTCCCGATGTCGTGGAGATCGCCCTTGACTGTGCCTATAACCACGGTTCCCTTCGACTTGACCTCGCCGCTGGCAAGGGCTGGCTTCAGAACCTCCATGGCCTCCTTCATAGTTTCCCCAGCCATGATGAGTTCAGAGAAGAAGAACTCGCCGCTCTCGTACTTGTCCCCGACGACCTTCATGGCGTCGCCGAGGGCATCCACGATCTTGAGGGGAGGAACGTCGTCCTCGAGGGCCTTCTGCACGGTAGCCTTTATACCGTCGATATCAAACTCGATCAGCTGCTTCTTGACCTTCTCCAAATAGTCCATAGGAGTCCAACTCCGCTCAGTTCGCTTCGGAAGAGGGTTAAGGCAGCGGCCAGAGGTCGAGCTTATTAGTGTTTCGACCGAGACCGAGAGGCAGGTTCAGGCCCCTGGCTGCGCCAGTGATGGCCTGTCTAGGCTGATCTGGGGGCTGCAGGGAAAACTCGATCATCTTCTACATCCCGAGCGGATTTTTCATCAGCTCATCTTATTAGCCATGAGTAGAATTTTACATCAAGCGGCTTATTTGCTCCCGACAGAGGCTTGGTTCATGCGTAATTCGATAAGTTTTTAAGCAATGAGAGGAAGTATAGTCTCGCCTGTTTGGTCCACCGGACGGACAGGAAGCAGACACCACGGAAAACGGTCCCGATCCATCGGATTGGGCCCGGTGGTGAGCACCGTGAATCTGAAGGGACTTGTTCCCTGAAGATACACGGAGCAGGACCAAGGGATTGATCTGTCGCAGCCGTTTTTTCCACGGCGCGACGGAGAAAAGGTCTTCCCGAAAGGGATCTCGCCCCGGTGAGGCGTGGCTCATCCTCGGTGATCCCACGAGGAAGAGTTTCAGGGGCGAGCAAAGGAACAGGTCTCCAGATCCGAGCCTCAGAAGAGGACTGGTGGCCTGTTTGCTCTGCTTCCCCGCAAGCCGGTGGACCAGAAGCGGAAAGGAGACGGATGCTGCCCGCGAGGGGTACCAGGCTTCGGTCTGGTGTTCCGGCAGTTGGGTATCCACATGCGATGCACGTGGATGCGGGCCGTGGGAGCTACCCGATGCGTCGATCCTCGCGTCGGCGCAACGGAGAAAACGGCCCAAAACCCGTAAAGGGTCTCGCCCCGTTGAGGCGCCACTCGTCCCGAACTCCCATTAAGGGCGGGTGAGCGGGGTGAGAAAAGGAAAGGTCTTCCAGATCCGAGCCTCAAGAGAGGACTGGAAGGCTTTCCGATGTCCGTCTCCCCGCAAATTCTTCTTCTCCCCTCTTGAACATGGCTTGTGTCCTTCTTGTCAGCTTTTGGGTTCGCGCTATTTTTCAAGCCGAGAACTTGAGCCTCTGCTGCCTTGGAGATAGGATTCGATACGCTTGCTGAGGCCTCTAGCACCCTCTACTGGAGGGCGGTGACCAGGCTGCCGCCCGACGTGACCTCTGCCATTCGAGGCGCCCTGGATTCGGAGACGGATGAGGGTGCTCGAGTGATCCTTGAGTCTATGCTCGAGAACTCGGAGCTGGCCGTCTCTAGGTCCCTTCCAATCTGCCAGGACGTCGGGATACCCGTCTTCTTCATAGAGATGCCTGTCGACTGTACGTTCGAGGGGAATCCACTGACGGCCATTGCAGAGGGCATCGAGGATGCAACTAGGACGCATCACCTCAGGCCCAACTGCGTCGACCCCCTGACCAGGAAGAATACGGGTAACAACAGGGGGAACCGGTATCCAGTTGTCCACTTCACCTACACAAGCTCCGAGTCGGTGAGGATTACCCTCCTGGCAAAGGGGTCTGGATCCGAGAGCAGAAGCGCCGTGAGGATGGTAAACCCAGTTGAAGGACTGACCGGGGTCAGGAACTTCATCCTCGAGACCGTTGCCAAGGGTGCCGCCCTCTCATGTCCCCCCGTAGTGGTTGGCGTCGGAATCGGTGGATCCTTCGAGTCGGTCGCAGGCCTGTCCAAGCTCGCTCTCACGCGACCCCTGAACAGGCCCAACTCTAGGGCCGACCTAGCAGAGCTGGAGGCCTCCTTGCTCGAGGACATAAACTCGCTGGGAATAGGTCCGATGGGCCTGGGCGGCAGGACAACCGCTCTCTCTGTTCTGATAGAGCTGGGCGATACCCACATAACCTGCCTGCCGGTTGCCGTCAATATGAGCTGCTGGGCTCACAGGAGGGCAGTAGCAGTAGTCGACGAGGACGGATTTCGGGTGGTAGATTGAAAACAAGCTCCATCAGTCTGGACAGCCCCCTTGAACCCGAGCAGGCTCGAAGCCTCCGGGTGGGGGACGTGGTGTCCCTCACGGGAACGGTCTACAGCATGAGAGACCAGGCATCGGTTAGGATACTCAGGCTTATCGAGGCCGGCGAGGAGGTTCCCGTCCCGCGCGGGGCGACCATATTCCACGCGGGCCCAGCCGTCGACTGGTCCGACAGCGAGCCAAGGATCGTATCTATAGGCCCGACGACGTCGGCGAGGATGAATAGAATAGCCCCGAGCCTTATCCGCGAGCTTGACGTGAGGTGCATCGTTGGGAAGGGCGGGATGGATAGGTCCGTCCTGACCAGCATGAAGCAGGTCGGATGCGTCTATGCTCTTGCGATAGGTGGATGTGCAGCGATCTACACATCGAGCATAACAAGGGTCTCGCAGGTAATCTGGAAGGAGATGGGTCCTGAGGCCATCTTCGAGCTACAGGTAGAAGGGTTCGGTCCGCTCATAGTCACCATGGATTCCCATGGCCGCAGTCTTCACGCAGAGATCGAGGAGAGAGCCGCGAGGCGGATCCGTGAACTCTTCGAATCCGGCAACCCTGGGAGGTCGGAAGATGAGCCAGGATAAGAAGCCCATAGTTAGAAACCGGCGCGAGCTGATAGAAAAGGGGAGAGATGAAGCCGAAAAGAAGGCCAGAAAGGACATCCTAGACATCGTGGAGGAAACCATAAGGGCGATAGACCCCTATCGCCTGGTGAAGCAGAACCTCAGACTCGAAGAGGGTTACCTCATAGCCGGGTCGAGGAGGATAGGGCTGCCAGATGAGGGGAGGGTGCTCCTTGCAGGGGCTGGGAAGGCCTGCTTCGCCATGGCGAAGGCTGCGGCGGAGGTGCTCGGCGATCGAGTCCGGAGGGGAATCTTCAACGTTCCTACGGAACCCCTCGAGGATCTTGGGCCAGGATTCACATTCAATGTGGCGGGGCATCCCACTCCCGACCAGAGGGGATTGAGAGGTGCAAAGATGATCCTCGAGATGGCCGAGGAGGCCAAGGAGGGCGACGTCTTCATATTCCTCGTCTCCGGCGGCGGCTCGGCCCTACTGCCGTATCCGGCGCCCGGGATAACGCTTGAAGACAAGAAGAAGCTGACATCTCTTCTCCTGGCCTCGGGGGCGAGCATCGACCAGGTAAACGTGGTGCGCAAGCACGTCTCCAGAATAAAGGGGGGATGGCTTGCCAAGGCAGCCTACCCCGCGACGGTCGTGAGCCTCATAGTGTCGGATGTCGTAGGGGATCCTGTGGAGTCGATTGCGTCGGGCCCGACATGCCCCGACCCCTCGACATTCTCGGATTGTATGAAGATCGTCACCGACTATGGGATGCTGGACGAGTTACCACAAAGCATAAGGAAGCGACTCGAGGAAGGGGCGGCTGGGCGGATACCCGAGACCCCGAAGCCTGGAGACCCCGTCTTTGAGAGAACTGTGAATCTTGTAATCGGGAACAATAGAATAGCTCTGGAGGCTGCAAAGAGAAAGGCCGAGGAGCTGGGCTATCGATCTATGATCCTCACAGATATGATGGAGGGCGAGGCCAGGGAGATCGGGGTCCTCGTCGCCTCCATACACAGCTCCATCTCTCGCAGTGGCCTTCCACTCTCCCCGCCAGCCCTAGTGATCATGGGGGGAGAGACAACTGTGACCCTCACGCCAAACCCGGGTCTAGGAGGGAGAAATCAGGAGCTAGCCCTGTCGGCCAGCAGGAAGATCAAGGAGAGGGGGCTGATTCTCAGCCTGGCCACGGACGGAAGGGATGGGCCGACCGACTCAGCCGGCGCAATCGTCGAGTCTAGAACCCCGGAGGAGATCAGGGAGGCGGGAATGGACCCCGAGAGGCAGCTGGCCACCCACTCGTCGTACGACGCTTTGAGGAAGATAGGGGCCCACCTCTTCACCGGCTATACGGGCACAAACGTCTGCGACGTGGTGTACGTCCTGGTGCCGTAGGGTGGGGAGTTGGATCGTCGTTCGCTGGCAGAGGAGGTCGCGAGGAGGCTAGTTAGGGCCTACGGAAGGAGGAATAGGCGTATCGATGATCCCTTCGACGTGCTTGTCAGGACGATTCTCTCCCAGAATACCACCGATGTCAACTCGCATCGCGCCTTCCGGCGGCTCAAGGAGCGGTTCCCAACGGCAGCAGATCTCGCCTCGGCCGCCGCCGAAGACATAGAGGATGCGATAAGGGGCGGCGGTCTCCATCAGAGGAAGGCACAGGTCATAAAGTCGGTTGCCCAGCTGATCCGGGACCGGGGGATAGACCTCCGGGAGTTGGAGCCGCGGGAGCTGCAGCAGCTTCTCCTCTCCCTCGACGGTGTGGGCCCAAAGACGGTTGCCTGCGTCCTTCTCTTCGGACTGGGGACGGATGTCCTGCCGGTGGATACCCACGTCTACAGGGTCTCGAGGAGAATTGGACTGATAGGGGAGGTCACCAGGGAGAGGGCACAGGCCCAACTTGAGCTAATTACTCCCCGGAGGATCCGGTATGAGCTTCACCTCCTGCTCATCGAACACGGTAGGCGGGTCTGCACTGCGCGCAACCCTTCTTGTGACAGGTGCGTCCTCCGCGACATATGTCGGTACGGGAGGCTGGCCTCTGGGATGTCCAAGGTCCAGGCGCCTGATGGATGAAAGATATATCTCGGTTTGGG
>CAYWSC010000046.1:0-10212 GCA_964460695.1 Hadarchaeota archaeon (SeqCode) | reverse complement strand
GAGACGTCGCCTACGGGCTAGCCCCGATGTCAGAACGCGAGGCAACAGATATGGTTAGAAAGACAAAGGCATACACCCTCTTGAGAGGAGTTAGGGGGGAGCAGCCAAGCGACATAGACTCGGTGGTTCGGTCCATACTCAGGGTCAGCCAGCTTATGCATGAGTTCGACGATATCATGGAATTTGAGATAAACCCGCTGTTCGTATACCCCGATGGCGAGGGATGCCTCGCCGTCGACGTCAGGGTAACGATTTCCAAGTCGGATAGGGGAGATGAGAAAAGATGAGCAGTAGATTATACCTTGCGTCGCCACGTCCCCTGGCAGGAAAGACCCTTGCCGCCATGGCTGTTGCCCTCGAAGCCAGGTCCAGAGGACTCGAAACTGGATACATGAAGCCGATCGGGGTTGCCTCCTCCCTTTCAGGTGAGAGCCCCGCTGATGAAGACGCATCTACCATCCGCACCGTCCTAGAGCTTGAGGAGGAAGCTGACTTCCTGTGCCCCTTCATCCTTCCAAGGGACGAGTACCTGGGCGAGATTTTGGGTCTCTCTTCCGAGCAGATGCGAACCAAAATCTCGTCCACGCTGGACTCCATCTCGAAGGACAAGGACGTTGTGCTCATAGAGGGGCCTCCCTCCTGTACCACCGGCTCATCGATTTCGGCATCCGTCCCAGAGCTGGCGGCGCACCTCGATGCTCCGATCATATGGCTCTGCCAATTCGACGGCGACCACGCCCTGGAGGAGCTGATATCCTGGGTGAGGCTCTCTAGAAATGCGGGCGCCGAGTCGAGGGGAGTGGTTCTAAACAAGGTGCCGAAGGACCGCCTGGAGAGGATCGGTGAAGCGGCCGGTCCGATACTCGAGCGGAACGATATACCTCTCTTGGGAACCATCCATGAGGATTCCCAGCTCAAGGCGCTTACCGTGAGAGAGATCGTTGACGCGGTGGACGGGAAGGTCTTGGCAGGGGAGGAGGGGCTGGACCGCCTCGTCGGTCCCACGCTGGTCGGAGCAATGACAATGGAGAGCGCTATCAAGTACTTCAGACGCGCAAGGGACGAGCTGGTCATAACAGGTGGCGACAGGACCGACATAGTACTCGCCGCCATGGAGGCAGGCGCCTCGGCCGTGATTCTCACCGGGAACCTCTACCCGAGCGTCAAGATATTTCCCAGGGCAGATGACCTGCGCATACCGATCATCCTGGTGCCCCATGACACCTTCACAACGCTCGGCCTGGTTGAGAGAACCTCCGGCAAGATAAAGCCAAGCGACGCCGAGAGGCTCGGCCGCGCCCGCGACATCTTCTCACGGGAGATGAATATCGACCTGATCCTTGAAGGCCTCTAGCCTCGTTGAAGCACTTGAGGCGCTTGACCCACTGAGCTACTCGTCGGCAGGCTGGCTAGGCGAGGAGCTGGTGCTACGCCAGGCCATGGAGACAACCAGCATCACCAGGCCGGCCGAGAAGGCCAACAGGACCCAGAACCAGGTGTCAGACCCGATCTTTGAGGCCTTGTCGACGAAGTCACGCATCGCGTTCGTCACCTGCGGCTGGAGCAAGGCGTAGCAGTAGGCTGGTCCCAGAAACGCTAGGATGGCACCGGTGGCTCTCCATCCGACTTTGGCCGCCTCGTTCTTCGCCTCAAGGTCTCCAGCCCCCTTGACCTTCATATCCCATTTCCGTCCGGAGAAGAGGACGTATACGAGAAGCGCGGAGAAGGCGAGAAGCAAGACTAGGAATGCGAAGAAGATGCCTCCCGTGAGCAGTGAGCCGTCCAGCGAGGACGCCAACACCAATGTCATCGGTATGGTTACGGCGTAGGTACCAACTCCGAATACTCCGGCAAGCCATGTCCCGTCCGAGACTTTGGGCAGACCTGGGTTCTGGTCTCTTCCGAGAGAGAGGGTCTCCATGGGTAGCGGTATCTCTGCACCACCGTGGGAATTGGTCCGGTTGTTGTTCGACCGTGCACCTAGGTACTCCGCTACATGGTTCTTGAGCTCTCTCTCGAGGGAAAGCATCACAGCGGTAACCGAGAGGAGGCGTCTATCCTCGACCATCTCGGCTGCTAGCAGAACGATCGAGATCAACACTGCCAGCAACGCCAGCATGAACCTAGTCGCGCCCGTCGAGATGAAGAACAGTGGTGCAATTATGCAGAGGGAGGCGAGAAGCATCCCCAGGAACAGGAGCCTGAGGCTGTTGGCCTGGAGAAGCATGTCTTTTACGCTTGCGTATAGGGAGACGAGCGCCTGGACCCTGCTCTCCTCGACTATCATCTACACATCGGTGACAGCCGCCACATAAAAGGATAGACAAATCGACGTACGAGGCGTATCGCTCCCCTAGGCGGGCCTGCCCGTCAGATGGTTAAAACAAGGCTGCGAAGAGAAATACACGCTATCGAAACGAACTGTTTCACTCCATTCTTCTTGGTCGGCGATCAGGGAAGTTGACCTGCCCGCCCGACTTTGGGCGCCCTCCGTCGGTCAACAGTTTTCAACGTCGACCCTGGAGTCTTCCGCGTGAGTCTTCTCTCTGTCGCCGGCCTCATCGTTTCCTTTGTGATGGTTACGAAGGGAGCAAGCTGGCTGACAGACTCCATCTGGAACGTGTCCGTCAGGAGGAAGATCTCCGCAGGCATGCTCGGCATGGCGGTCGCGGGATTGATGACGACGCTGCCCGAGTTCACTGTGAGCACCATGGCCTCCGGGCTTAAGAGCACGGGGCTATCGGTTGGGAATGCAATAGGATCCACAATATTCAACATCCTTGGAATAGTCGGCATATGCGGGCTCGTGCGCCCCCTAAGGTTCGACAAGTCCTTCCTTTCCGACTACGGCCGAAACGCCCTGATGGTCTACCTCGCTTTCTACGCCCTCTCCATTCTCGGCCGCTCGTTAGGATTTGTCGACGGCGTGATCCTTCTCCTCGTGTTGGCCGCGTCGCTCTACTACGGATATAGGAGGAGACACGAGGGTGCTCCGGACAGCCCGGCATCTTCTCACTCTGGCTCCAAGGACGTGATTCTCCTGCTGGCAGGTGCAGGGCTTCTTGGTTCCGGTGCCTACGTCTTGATCTACTCGGCAAAGGATCTGGCATCGACCCTCGGGATTCCAGAGTTCATAATAGGACTATCCCTCGTAGCGGTTGGAACCTCGATACCCGAGCTGGCGACCGGCCTAACCTCGGTCAAGAAGGGAGTCGAAGAGATATCCGTGGGAAACGTGCTCGGTGCGAACATCTACAACGTGACCCTGGTCCTTGGCGCAAGCGCGATCATCAGCACGTTGGTGAACAAGAAGGGCCTGCCGACCGGTGGAACGGTCTGCTGGTTCGATATTCCAGTCATGATTCTTGCTACCGCCCTCTTCGTCGTGGTCGGGAGGAATGGGAGGATTGACAGGAAGACCGCGTTGTCATTCATCTTTCTCTACGCCGTCTACATTGCGGCGACGTACACCATCATCTGACCCTCGGCAAGTCGTCTTCAGCTCCTGGAAGCCAGGCGCGTTTTTCCAGGCTCCCTGTAGAGCTTCCTCCTAACCATGATGCTCCACAGAGCCACACCCACGATTGCCGAGGTCGAGGTGATGACCATCCACTCCACGGAATGTATCCAGAGCAGAGCCCTGTCCTTAACGTTCTTGATCCTCTCATCTATGGCTGGATACTCCGCCATCACGCTCTTCATCACCTTGGACGCAGAGTCCAGGTCGCCCTCCAGATAGAGGATGCGTGCCTTCTTCACCTCGCCATCTAGTGTTGAGAGCTGCCTCTCGACAGGGAGCGTGTTGCCACCAAACTTCTGGACGAACTCCAGGGTGGAGAGAGTCACCTTCTTCCTCACCTTGCCTCGATGAAGAGATGGCGAACCTCGTGGGCAAGCTCGAGATCTCTAGGCGGCTCCACATCTGCAACGAAGAAGAGCTCGTTGTAGAAGAGGTCGGGGAAGTAGCGATAGGTCTGTAGAGAAGGGACTGGGATGTCATTCCAGGCCTGGTCGAGCTCCAGGGTGATTCCCCGGCCATACCTGCCCGAGACCAGGACCGGGGTTCCCCGTTCCCTCCACACTGCATGAACCACTGTCCCCAGCCGCGGAATGATGTCTCCGCCGTGATGCATGAACATCACTACGTTCTCCAAGCCGGGCATGCACAAGATTGGTTGCCGTCTCACAACCTTGTAGTGAATCTTTCCCTGGCTCCAGTCCACGTCTGCACTCATGTCGACGTCGCATGGCAGAACCTCGTAGAAGGAGATGCTCATCCAAGTCTGGATATCATTCGTGCCCTGGCCCCTTCCTCCCCAAAACAGGAAGCTGACGAGATACGCGCCGAGGGCGTCATCACGGATTCCCCTCTGGAAAAACGAGAGGATCTTCTCTGGAATGACCCTCGGCGATACGTTGTTGAGGACAAGCACGTCGTAGCTCTGGTTCATATCGTTGTAGCTGCGGGGGAGGTATAGACGGGTAAACTTCTTCGCCTCTATGCTGGTCATCACCTCTAGGTCGCAGGGAACAACTGAGAGCGTGAATCTGGGCTCAGCCTCGATCCATCCCAACACTATCTTGTTCTGCGAGAACGAGAAGGTATCGCCGAGGTAGAGTATCCTTATCCGTTCGCCCAGACCGATCCTACCGCCCGTGCAGCTAGGCAGCATGGTGGCAAGGACAAGTCCCACTACGGCAATGACTATTCTCGAATGAGTTGGAGCTGTGTCCCTGAGAGGCACCTCTACAGCCTTCCCGGTCTCGATTAACGCTCTTCCACCATCGCCCGTCAGGTCTTTTTTGGTTTCGATCCGAAGAACGGAGACCCACCAGAGCCATCGCTCTCGGACTCAACATAATTGATTTATGGATCGGGCCACCGGATGGAGGAGTGAGAAAAAAGCCTCTGGAGTCTCCTCCCAATTCTTCCCACCACCATTGCCTAGCCGGAGTTGGTGTCTCTGCCGCCTTGGGTCTAGTCCTGTCCCTTCTTCTCGGCCCGGCGGTGTTCTGCACCACTTCTCCTGTCAAGATCCTAGCCATGGGCACGGTACTGCCGACAGACACACCGCTCATAGGCTGGGCCAGGGACGAGCCCCTCATAGAGATCACGCCCATCCCCACCAGGATTGGCGGTGTAAGCTTCGAAGCGGAGGAGGCTCGCAGAATGATACGCATGTACTTCCCGCGGCGTCTAACCCCCAAGACGTATCAGGTTCTGGTGTTTTCCGGCGGCGACGTAGTTCACTTTACAACAAGCCAGATAAGCCAGATGATCGCTGGCGTGGAGAGCGGGATGGGAGCCATCGCCGACTGCGGGGGCACAAGCGCCATATCCCAGTTCGCTGCCTCCTGGGTCGCCTCGGGGATAGACAGGATCTTTCCTAACGACGTCGCATCTGTACTCCAGGAGAAGTACTCATTCTCAGTTGGAAACTATCCGGGGTACTTCCTGATGAGGATCCCGTATACCATCAGGGTGACAGACGCACCCAACAACCCTCTCTCGCCGTTCGTTCCCCTCGGACTTGAGAGGTGGCATGGCTATGCCGGGCGAAGGATGGTGCAAAGGCCCGGCTCGACGGTTCTCGCGGTAATGGATGGCGAGTTTGGATTCCTGAAGCAGAATCCCCCGTTCATCCTCGAGTGGAATTTCGGCCGCGGAAGCACCATGACGGTCTCAGAATGGTTCGGCCATCCCTTCTGGAGCGATCGATCAAGCCAGATACATCTTCGCGACAATCTCTACCCGGAAGAGGAGTTCGTCAACATCATCCTATCCGTATCTAAGAGAGAGATCTTCTCAGACATCCTGACGATCCACAAGGTCAAGGAGAAGTTCGAGGCCTTTGCCAATGCTAGATCCGACCTCATCGCGTTTCTAGATTTTCTTTCCATGTTCGGCGCCAACACGATTCAGATTGAGGCGAACATCCACTCTGCCGACCATCTAAGATCCGAAGCCGAAGATGCCTACCTAGATGGACGGTATGAGGAATCTCTCGACAAGGTCGACTCGGCGTTCGAGACGGTTAGACTTGCGTTTAGAGATGCCCTGAGGCTGAAGAGATCGACTCTGCTGTACATATACCTCATCGAGTGGGCGGCGGTCACGGGGACGATGTCCGTCGCTGCAGGTGCGCTTTGGCAGCTGATGATCCGGAGGGGGAAGTTCAAGAGGGTGGGAACGACGAGAGCTAGCTAGGCCTTTCCACAACATCCTTGCAATTGGTTCAAGACGCCGAGTTCTGCTAGAAAAAATCCAAGTTTCAATCGCATACCCCGGCTATACGGATCAGATTCTCTTGTTTTCGAAAAAATAGACTTTTAAAGGAGCCGGCTTTCAGTGTTAACAGGCGTCATCGTCGTAGGAGGCACGTCACACTTATCTGTAGGGGAGTGGAGGGCGACACGGTGCCAATGGTGGAGCAGAAGATCCTTGAGATCCTCAAGAGAGTCTACGACCCAGAAGTCCCGATGTCTATTGTCGACTTGAAGGTTGTTACCGAGGAGGACGTCAAGATCGATGCAGACAAGATCACGGTCGAGTTCTCGCCGACAACGCCGTTTTGCCCTCTGGGCGGGGCCATCGGCGTTGTCATCAAGTATGCCCTTGAGAAGGAGCTCGGCCGTCCCGTTGAGGTGAAGGTCAAGCCGGGGACACATATCCAGGAGGAGTATCTCAACGAAACCCTCTCCGACGAGTCGAAGTACAGAGAGGCCCTGAAGAGGTTTTCCGACGCGGGACTTCTGTCGCACTGCGTCCAGGGCTGAGGCGTCGGAGTTTTCTAAAGCTGCCGGTGGACTCATGCAGCCGTTTCGATGGGAGTAGGTCGGGTCCCTATGCCTGACGTGACGGACCTCGAGCGCCTGTTCAGGAGGATAGATGGAAAGGGGTACGGCGCTGGAAAGCAGGTGGTCGGCAGATACCAGGCAAGGGATATGCTCTTATGGTTCACCCGTGCCCCAGCCGACAAGTTCGCACCACCCGGCAGGTTGATAGTCGAGTTCAGCCCAAGCAAGTACGGGTATCCCGACCATCTCTTCTCAGATAGCACTAGGAGAAAGTGCCTGGGCCATTTCCTCAGCGAACTCGTAGACTCAAAGATCAGGTCAAGCGGGCTGAGACTCCTCCGCATGGACTCGCCAAGGCAGGTGGTCTTGGATAGAACGAGCGTGAGCGTCAAGCCGGAACGGATACAGCTACGTCTAGGCTACCACTTCGAGGCCGTCGGCAGACGTATCCTGGGGAGAAAGTGCGCCGAGGTGTTTTGCGAGATCCTGCCGCAGATCGTAAGGGAACTTCGCTACAAACATCTGGATGAGGTCTCCCTGCTTAACCTGATACGGTGCGTGGAAAACCAGAGGGCCATGAGATCCCTCCTTCCCGAGATGGGGCTCGTTGCCTTCGTTGGAAACGGCTCAATCCTCCCCCGGCAGGGAAACACGGACAAACCCATGAAGCGGGGAGTCACACCCTTTGAGGCTCCTGACAGCCTCGAGGTTTCGATAGAGGTGCCGCACGGAGACCCCGTCAGGGGTTTGGGGATCGCTGAGGGAGAACTCACCTGCATATCTGGCGCGAACTTCCAGGGAAAAACTACGCTCTTAGAGGCCCTTGGCCAGGGGATATACGACCACATCCCCGGCGATGGAAGGGAGCTAGTTGTCTGCGTCCGCGAACTCGTCTTCGCAAACAAGGAGAACAGGAGGATCGTCAGATCCACCGACATCTCCCCGTTCATCTCAAAACTCCCAGGTGTCGACGACTGCTCAAGGTTTTCGACAGCGTCTGCCTCTGGATCAACCTCCCAAGCTGCATGTATCATCGACGCGATAGAGGCTGGCGCACAGGGTCTGCTTATCGACGAGGACGACTCAGCCGTCAACCTTCTGGTCAAGGACAACAGGCTGAGAAGGCTTGTCCCCTCGGATGTTGAGCCCATACGTCCTCTCATCGACACGATCAAGAGCCTTCCCCGCGAGCACGGGATAACTCCCATCATGGTCGTCGGGGCCCTAGGAGAGTTCACGGAGATTGCGGACACCATCGTGATGATGCATGAGTTTAGGGTGGAGGACGCGACGCACCGGATACTTGAGTTCCGCCAAGACCCAACAGTAGAGCTCATGCGAGAGGTCGCCGAGAGGCTTCCCACCGAGGTGAAGCAGGTCCTAGGGAAGGCAAAGGAAGAGGCAAGACTCTCCCAAGTGAGGGGGAAGAGGTTTGGTCAGATACGACGCAGGATTCCCAGACCAGTGGAGATGTCTGGAAGAACAAAGACCAAGCACTCAGGCAGAGACGAGATCCTAATATCGACAAACTCCAAGAGGGTGTCAATTGATCTAAGAGGCGACATACAGAAGACCCTGGTGGAGGACAGCCAAGTAACTGCACTCGCCGATGCCGTCGTGTATTCAACGAGATACATGGACGGATCCCGAGACCTCTCCTCTGTTGTAGACCAAGTTATGCAAGACGTGCACAAGCACGGCCTCGACGTGATTTCGCGGTCAAGCCTCCCAGGACAGAGGGACTATGCAGAATTCACCCGCTACCAACTTTTCTACGCGCTTTCACGGTTTCCACTACTCGAAGTCTGACCCAAGGTAGCCTAGCCTACTGGTATCACTTCGACTACCTCATAGCCAGGAGGCATGGAGCCAACTCCGTAGTATGTACTCGTCGTCTCACAGATGTAGTAGTCCGTTCCATCAACAGTCACATGTCTCCCGGTTGCCCCGTCGACTGAGACTCCGACCATCATGTGATCCTCTTCTCCATCGCCGTCGGTGTCGACCGTGAGCAAGGCGACTGGGTATCCTTCATCTCCCGCATCCATCATCAGCCGCGCGGCTAGTACAGATGTATCCTCGCAGTCGCCTCCTCCCTCGACCAGTGTTTCAAGCGGATACCTTATGTAGCTGTGATTCTGGTCGTCCCAGATGTACGGGAGGTATTGGACGAACTTGAGTATGTTCGTAACCCTTTGAAGATCTGTCCTTCCCTGTGAATACAGAAGGTCCGCAATGTTGTCGACATCCGGCGAATCAACCGACACTACTTTTGTGAAGTACTCGTTCTCCGTGTCCGGGTAGTGTTTGGAAGTTGCAACCAACATGTACTCCGTCCTGTTGAAACCGGAACCTCGTTTTCCATCTTGACCCATTGAGAGTTTCCTCTGGGTAATGTAGTGCCAAGTGAAAGTGCGGTAGATTTCCCCGGGAAGGCTGACTGAGTCTTTGTAGCATTGAAGTTGAGATGTAAGGTCTTGTATCTGTGACGAGAGAAGCAAGTTATCCTGTCGCACCTGTGTCAACGTGTTGACAAGAGAAGAGATGTTCTGTGAAAGCTGTCTGCTTGTTGCAGAGGCATTCAGGTATAATGCTTTGTACATGTCTCGCTCTTGCAAGACACGTGCCAGCGTTGCCTCAGTCTCGTTGAGTACATTGCCCACATGCAAGAGTCTTCGTCGCAACTCTTCGAATGACTTGTTCTGTTCGTCGAGTCTTCCTTGCAGGAAAAGAACCGTCGACGTGAGGCGATCATTCTCCGAGCTGCAGTTCGCAACACGCCACGCAAGTTCCTGGTTCTCAGTTCTCAAGGCGGCATATTCCTTTCTCTCATTCTGCAACATCCGCGACAGATTGGAAATCTGACGATCCATCTCGTTCCAACTAGAAACGAGACGAACGTACTTTGACTTCCACAGATACGGTCGTTCGTCTGCAACAATCCCGAAGTACCCAGCTTGAAATGCGAGGTATGCTGCGAGAAAGACGA
The DNA here is from genome assembly GCA_964460695.1 of Hadarchaeota archaeon (SeqCode). GTDB lineage: Archaea > CAYQAE01 > CAYQAE01 > CAYVLA01 > CAYVLA01 > CAYWSC01. The sequence continues at coordinate 425 of CAYWSC010000046.1, read as the reverse complement.
GTACGACGATAGCTGCACAGCCGAGAATTTGTGACCGCTGGATCATGTGATTCCTCCACTAATCGCTGGACCGTCTCGGCTTAATTGTTGTGCCATGCTAGTTGGAAACCTGTAGCGCGGACGCAGTTGAAGAGGCGGCGCGTCTCCTAATTCGTCGGCTGAAGATTTGCTCGGATCAGAGACATGTTCACAGAACGACTTCGGCGCCACCGTGTCTCCCGGCGGGGACCCGCCAAGTTTACTGCGGTTTTGCGATTTGGATAACATGGCAGGCTCAATGCCCTGTATCCTTTTTATGAGCTCATATCCCGTCAATCTAGGGAAAGGGAGGGCGACCAGTGAGACAGGCCATTCTCAAGGGGAAGACCTTGCACACCCCGTACGGGAAGTTCAGGTGCCCGTCTGGGATCAGAGGAGCACAGGAG
>CAYWSC010000045.1:0-10276 GCA_964460695.1 Hadarchaeota archaeon (SeqCode) | reverse complement strand
TCTCCCGCAGACCCGTCCTATCCACTCGCCCAGTTCGTCCAAGGCATGGCGTTCGGCCGGAGTCGGGTCCTCACATCCGACTAGGCTACAGGCTGCCAGCTCAAGGATCGGCATAGAGGGCCTTCGGTACGGGCCAGAAGAAAAATCCTCCGTTGGGCTGGGCGAGGAGAGATGCCGGTCACATCAGTCCTCTCTCCCCCAACCTGCCGGCCAAAACAGTTTATAGCTCTCCGGCGTCTGCCACGGCGGCGGGAGAAAGGAGTAGTCTGGTTGGTGAACCTAGAGACAACTTGGAGGGCGTTTCAGAGGGCCGTGCTCGATCTATGGCAGATTGACGAGTTCCGCCTCCTCTTCTGGTCTCTCTTGGGAATCGCGGTTTTCGTCCTAGTTAGTTACCTGATAATGCGGCGGTCTCGAGACCGATGCATAAAGGACTTTGAGTCATACCATGCTCTGGTCCTCCTCATGGAAAGCGAGGATCCCCCCGTGCAGGAGGCCTATTTTGGAGTCCTAGAAGTGCCCGTCAGGGCTGGAAACGGCTTCGAAGTTCATTACGATCCCGAGGGGATAGAGAACCTCCCCCAGCTACTCGCCTACATGAGGTTCGCACGCGAACTCACCGGGAACGAGAAGTTCTCCGATGTGGCCGGACTCATCTACGACCGCATATCGTCGCCCGACTTGAAATCGGCGATTGAGTCCGGGCTTGACCCATTCGCGCCCCCTCCAGAGGCGTCCCACAAGGTCTACCAGCAAGATCTGGAGAAGCTTCGCTCAATAGTGCGGGTCGTGGACGAGCTTCCGGAGCAGGAGAAGCAGGCAAGGCTTAAGGCTCTGGAACAGTTCTTCCACCCCTCCGCCGTGCGGAGGGCGTCTCGGGCGCTAGGGAACTTTCTCTCCTTTGCATGGGACAGAGTCAAGGATCTTGCGAGTCTGCTCACCGGGTACCTCACCAAAGGCCGATCCCAGGAGATAAGAGCAGTGGCCAAGGACATCGAGGCGAAGGCCTTCACCTACTCTCCAAGATCGTACGAGGCACTCCTAGAGAACAGCCTGGGCTACCTTGTCAAGGTGAAGACGATTTCTCCCGACGGCGCGGAGTGGCTAACAAAGGGCGTCCTGAAGGAGTATTCTGCCAACTATCTCTGCCTCTACAACACCGCTTTCATCATGCGGGCCACCGCAGAGTACAGGGACTGTGCCTTTGCTGGCTTCGAGGGCGAATCCCTTGTTAGCCCTCATGGAAAGCCCGCCGTTTCCCAACCGGACCTGGTACTAGAGTTTGAAAGTGAAGTGCTGGTCGTCCGCAACACCTCGAACTGTCACATAAGGCTGGCCGGTGTCATCGCAGATGGCAAGGAAGCTTCATTTCCCCGGGAAACGCTCCGGCCGGGGGCACAGACCTCCATCAAGTCGGCAACGGCAGACGTGGTGAAGATTACGTATCTCAAGTCGATTCGGGCCGACATGATCCTTCCACGTAAATACGCAGTAGTCGTCGGTAGAAGCGAACCGCGGCTGAAGGGAATACACGACCTCACCAGGTTCGTCGACAGACTTAGAGACATCCCCAGCCCGCTCTCAAAGATCCAGTCCACGGCCAGACCCGGGAAGAACTACTGTTGAACTCCAAGAATCTACCGTCCTCGGAGGCCGAATCGTTGGTTAGGAAAAGCAATATCAAAACCGCCGCATATGCCCAAACCCCCCTAGGCACCTGTCCATGGAGGGAGGATGAGCAAGCTGAACGCATCTCGCTGGCCTCCATTTGCCTTTGCGGGCCTAGACTATCCTGATCTTGAGGAGGCCAAGGTCATCATAGTTCCGGTACCCTTCGATTCGACCAGTTCCTACAGGGCTGGCTCCAGGAATGGCCCGGAGAGGATTATCGAAGCATCCAGATACATGGAGTTGTACGACCGCGAGACCGACTGGAGTCCCTGCGATGTGGGCATCTTTACCACCACCGGAATAGAACCGGTGAGGGGAAGCGTAGAGCTGACCCTGGAGAGGGTCAAGTCAGAGGTCTTGCATCTGCTGAGGAGAGACAAGCTCCCTGTGCTCCTAGGGGGCGACCATTCGATAACTGTCGGTGGCGTTGCAGCCGCGAGCAGCGTTTTCCCAGACCTCGGGGTCGTTGTACTCGACGCTCACTGCGACCTCCGTCAGTCATATGAAGGTTCGAGTTTCAGCCATGCCTGCACCGTCCGTAGGATTCTCGACATAACCGAGAAGGTCCTTGTCCTCGGCGCGAGGTCCTGTAGCTCAGAGGAGCTGGACGAGGTACGACGAGGTGCGGTTTCCGTCCACTTTTGGGACGAATGCGACCCGGAGGGAAGCCAGCTGCGAATGGAGGAGGCGGTCAGGTCAACTACGTGGATCAAATCCAGCCCCCTGTACCTATCCGTCGATCTGGATGTGCTAGACCCGTCCCAGATGCCGGGGGTTGGAGCCCCGGAGCCCGGCGGTATGAGCTACGGCGGGATCCTCAAGGTGCTTCGTCTCCTCTGCTCGGAGGGCAACGTCGTGTCAATGGATGTGACGGAGCTCACGCCTATACCATGCGATGTCAGAAGCGAATTTGCCGCTGCAAAGATCGTTTACAAGTTTATTGGATACCGCTTTAAGGGAGGAAGACCTAACTCGAATGGGGGAGGGAGCTGATGAAGAGGAATGTATTCTCAGTTGCCCTGATGGCAGTACTGTTGCTGGCAATGCTCGGGGGATGTGTCAGGAGGGAGGATCTCTCGGGCAAGACCGTCCTGATGGTTCTGAGCGAGAAGGACTTCAGAGATAACGAGTTCAAGGTTCCAAAGGAGTATCTGGAGAAAGCGGGTGCCAAGATTGAGGTCGCGACGACGAGCGGCGCCGAGGCCGTCGGTGTCGGCGGCCTACACGTGGATGCAGACATCAGCTTAGAGGATGTCGACGTCTCCAGATATGACGCCATAGTCTTCATAGGTGGCCCCGGAACCAAGAAGTATCTCTGGCCAAGCAAGGAGGCCCAGAGAATCGCAAGAGATGCCGTCGACTCCAACAGGGTCGTCGGCGCGATTTGCCTGGCCCCAGTCGTACTCGCCAGAGCCGACGTCATAGATGGCCTCAGGGTCACGGGCTTCCCTGATCAACAGCTGAAGGACGAGATTCAGGCGGCTGGGGCAACTTACACGGGCAAAAGCGTAGAGAAGGATGGCCTCGTCATCACGGCCAGCGGGCCTTCGGCGGCTGGAGCCTTCGCCAGGGCGCTTGCTGAGGCCCTCGCTGGCTCGGGCTAACTCCAAGAAACTGGCCCGGAAAGAGAAAAGGTGGATAGAACATGAAACAAAAAGGCGACTTGCGAGACCCACAGACCGTTCAGGACTTGGTGGAGAAGAATCCGCCCAGCGTGGACCCTAGCGACAGGCTTGCTAGGGTCGCGTCCGTCTTGTCGAGAACTAGGTTAAACGCAGTTATAGTTGCGAGTAATGGAAGACTTGCCGGCTGTGTACATCGGCGAAGTCTGTTGAAGCCGCCGGTATCCGCAGAGACCAAGGCTGAGAGACTTCTCTTCCAGCCTCCCACGGTCTCCCCCTCGGACCGCCCTCAGGATGCAGCCGCGCTTCTGATACAGTCAAAGATGGACTTCCTCCCAGTCCTGCAACGGACTCGCCTCGTCGGAACCGTATCGGCACTTGACCTAGCAGTCATCAACGACCCGGATGGTCTCCTCCAGGATCTCTCCGACGCCCTGGTACCGCCACTGGACAGAGATGCGTCCATATCCGAGGCTGCCGCTGTGCTCAGAGAGAAAGACCTATACTCGGTGCCAGTGGTCGAGGAAGACGGAGAACTCTTGGGATGGGCATCATTTCCAGATGTGTTCAGATACATCCTCGCTCCCACCGACGCAATGACCATCGGGGAGTTCAAGGGCGAAAGAGAGAAGCCGCTGAGGAATCCAGTGGCCCCGATTTCAAGCCAAACTGGCCTGCTGGCGGACTCATCTGAGTCGATCAAGTCCGCCTTGGCGAAGATGCAAGCTGGGAGCCTGAACGAGCTGACGGTCGTGGAAGACGGAGCCGTCCTCGGGCACCTGAGCGTACTAGCCATTCTGTCTCTCTCCCAGCCAGCAGCAAAGATGGCCGTTGACATCTCAGGGGCGGAAGAGGAAGACCCCCTCGTTGTGAGCCTTATTGCCAAGAACGCAACCGCCCTCTTCGCCAAGCTGAGCCGCGTGTGGCCGAGGCTCCGACCCCCTCACCTGAAGATAAAGTCATACGAACACGAGCTGTCGAAACGAAAGAGGTACCATGTCACCGTCGTTTTCCAGACGCCTGAGAGATTCGTAGCCGAAGCCGAAGGGTGGGATCTCATGACGGTTGCAAACAGCGCCCTCAAGAAAGTCGAGAGAGAGATGCTCAAGGGGAAGTCCAGGCTGATAGAGTCGCACCGGCGGAAGGGTGCACATATTGGCGAGCAATAGAGCTGGAAAGAAGGGCGAGTGGGTTCTCGAGACGGACGGCTCTTCGAAGGGCAATCCGGGCAGGGCGGGCGCCGCGTTCATTCTGTCCCGCGGCGACCAAGTCGTAGCAGCCGGGAGCAAACACCTAGGGGTGGCAACTAACAACGTAGCCGAATACACGGCCGTTCTTATGGGCCTAGAAGAGGCCCTGAGGCTCGGCGCAGAGAGCCTGACCTTGGTCACCGACAGCCGCCTCGTGGCAAATCAGCTTCTCGGGATCTTTCAGGTCCGAAAGGAGCACCTTCGTCCCCTCAACCGCCGCTGCCGGAGTCTGATCCGAAGGCTCTCTTCCTTCAAGGTGAGGGTGGTTCCCTCCAGCAAGAACCGCGCCCACCGGCTGGCCGAGGAAGCCTCGAGAGGAGACTAGGCAACCCGAGAAGGAGGCATCGAGGGAAAACAATTTATGATCCTGCCTTCGCCCCGCTCCGATCCCAATGGCCAAACTCAAGATCGGAATAATAGGCTGCGGAGGCATCGCCACAGCGGCCCACATACCAAACTACCTCAAGATCCCAGAGGTGGAGGTCGCCGGCTGCTGCGACATAGACTATGAGAAGGCAAAGAGGGTTGCCGAGAGATTCTCCATCCCCAAGGCATACCGGGACTATCGAGACCTGCTGAAGCAGGATCTCGACGCAGTGAGCGTCTGCACGCCCAACTTTGCCCACATGGAACCAACCGTGGCCGCTTTGGAGGCTGGAAAACACGTCCTAGTCGAGAAGCCCATGGCGATGAACGCCGACGAGGCTGAGAGAATGCTGCGCGCGGCGGAGAGATCTGGGATGAAGCTCATGGTTGGCCTGAACAACAGGTGGCGCAGCGACGTCCAAGCCCTCAAGAGCTTCGTCGATGACGGTGTGCTGGGGGAGGTCTACTTCTCAAAAGCCGAGTGTCTGAGGCGCAGAGGGATTCCAGGTTGGGGCGTCTTCACCCAGAAGGACAAGCAAGGGGGAGGCCCCCTAGTCGACCTCGGGGTCCACATAATGGATCTTGCACTGTACCTCATGGGCTACCCAGAGGCTGTGAGGGCGAGCGGCGCCACCTACACCAAATTTGGAACCCGCGGCGACGTAGTGGGTCTCATGGGTCAGTGGGATCCCAAGAAGTTCACCGTGGAGGACTTCGCCCTAGGCCTAGTCAGGTTCAAGAACGGGGGAACCATGTTCGTCGAAACCAGCTTCGCAGCGAACATTGGAAAGGACTCCTTCAACCTCGCGCTTCTGGGCACGCAGGCCGGTCTCACCCTTGATCCGCCGAGGATATATGGCGAGAAGCACATGGTTCTGACCGACACCTCCCCGGCGATGCTTAGAGAGGTCAACACCCACGAGGTGGAGATGAGGAAGTTCGTAGAGTGCATCCTACGCGACGAGGAACCGCCGGTGACCGCCAAGGAAGGTCTAGCTCTTCAACGGATCATGGATGCCATCTACCGCTCCGCCGAGCTGGGACGGGAGGTAGAGATCCTCTAGGCCAACAGTTTCACCGAAACAATATCTATCGTTTCAGCCAGTCTCTCTCGATGACGAACCGGGAGACCCGATATCCCACCCGGATCCAGAGTCCTGACTATCTCCCGTCTCCAACTAGGAGGCGGTGCCAAGCCCTGCACCTGGCGTCGGGCGTCCTATTTGCCTTGGGAGGACTTCTTCTCTTCGATCACTCCATCATCGGCGGACTTGCAGAATCCAGGCTGATAGCGGCGTGCCTCACAGTCCTATGGACAGCGGCGGCTCTCCTCGTCCTTGTGAGAATCAGCATGGGCTAAGAGCGGTCCACGGTGAGATCTACATAGACGCCTTTCTCTCGCCGCTCTCCACCACGGACTTTATGTAGGACTGGAGCTCTGCCGGCAGCCCCTCTATTCGGACGTCGAGGAAGCCCCTAACGATGGCCGAGGTTGCCTCATCCTCGCTGAGCCCCCTTGCCATGAGGTAGTGTATCTCCTCCTCTGAGATCTTGCCCACCGCTGCCTCGTGGGACAGATCCACATCTTTCAAGGTCCCTCTGAGTTCCGGAACGGCGTGGATCACGCCCTCCTCGGAGAGTATGAGGCCGTTGCACTCGAGATGGCCTTTGACACCAGGGCTCCTTCCCTCGAGAAGTCCTCTCGCAACTATCGTCCCGCCCCGGCTAACCGATCGAGACACAATCTCGGCGCGGGCTCCACGCCCCTCCAGCACTATCCTCGACCCCACGTCAAGCTCTGACCCAGGGGTCGCCATCAGCAGGGAGTAGAACCTCGCCACCGATTCTCGTCCTGTGAGATACGTCGTGGGGTACATCTGGAGCGTGGCAGCGGGCTCCAGGCAGATGTAGTTTGAGAGGAAAGTCGCTCCGTCCTCCACCACGGCCGCCGTCCTAGGCCGGACGGCAACTCCCTTTCCCCAGTTATGGATCATAGTGTAGCTCAACTTTCCCCCGCTCTTCACGTAGAACTCGGATGCACCGACATGCAGTCCAGACGACACGAGCCTGCTCGTGGCGCATCCCGTTATGACGTGCAGCTCCGCGTTTGGTTCGACGATTATTATGTTGTGAACCCTCTGAGCCAGGGAGTCCGTCGAGATGTACAGACAGCTCTGCACAGGCCTCTTCGCCTTGTAGCCCTCCTTCACCCGGATGAAGTATCCGCCGCCGGGCTTAACCTCCGCTATGGCGGTGTACTTGTCCGTGTCGACTTCTAGGGCATTCCAGTAGTAATCGGAGAGCCATTCGTACTTTTCAAGGGCCTGGCCGATGCTAAGGACTTCTACCCCGCCCTCGTTCGACGAGCTGTACACCACCGACTCATCCATCTGAATGTAGGTGGCCGCCCTCTCCTCCAATCTGGGAGTTACTCCCACTTCTAGCATCCTCGAGCGGTCCTCCTGCGGTAGGGCCTCTGGATCTGGAACGGCGGAATGCTTGGGAGCCTCCGTCTTGTACCTTGAGATCGGAACATCCGAGCCGATGGGGGCCGGTTTCTCTAGGGCTGACTGGGCCTTCTCAGCTACCTTATCCGCGCGACGTGGCATTGTGCACACTCCCTATATCCCATCCTCCTAATCTCGGCAAGAAGATCCCCGGGGTTACCGGTGCATCGAATGGTACCCTCGTAGAGGACGTGCCCCACATCGGCGTTGACGTACTCCAAGATGTGCCCCGTGTGGCTTATTATCAGGCCCGACCTGCCATCCTCGGCCCTTCTCTCCCTGTAGGGCTTGTTCTTTCCGAGGAGAAGGTTGATGGCCTCGCCGATAAGAGACATGTTGTCCAGGTCCACTCCGGATTCGGGCTCGTCGAGCAGCACCAAGTCCGGCTTCTGTGCCAGTAGCTGTAGGAGCTCCGCCCTCTTTATCTCCCCGCCCGAGAAGCCATGGTTTATGTCTCTGTCGAGATGGGACTCCAGGTTGAGGAAGGAGGCAAGGGAGTTCACATCGACTTCTCCCCGTCCACATATCTCAACCAGAGCCCTGGTCCGCAGACCGCGGATGGTAGGCGGCCTCTGGAAGGATATTCCTATCCCCAGCCTGGCCCTCTCGTGGATCGGCATACTCGTAATGTCCTGTCCCTTGAACTCTATCTTTCCGCCCGTTATCCTGTACTGGGGGAACCCCATGATGGCCAAGAGCAAGGATGTCTTGCCCGATCCGTTTGGGCCGAGAAGCAGGTGCGTCTCGCCTCTACGGATCTGGAGGTCTATCCCGTGGAGAATCTCCTTGTCATCGACGCTGACCTTGAGTCCCTCAATGTTAAGGATCACCGACAACTAGACCACCGAATCTGAAAAGGCGAAGCCTCTCTGCAGGATCGCGTTCTTATCTCTTCCCCCTTTTGGACTTCTCTGCCTAGAACTGGAATTGCTCTCGACACGCCGGGTCAGCCTGCCTCCCTGAGCAGCTGCTCGGTCTCACCGGGTCCCGTCTGCAGCGCCACAGGGCTCTTGATGTGATCCTTTGTCTCGTCGAACGTTGCCCTCCTCGCCTGGTAGAAAACACCTATGGGGATTCTGTCCCCCCACTCGAATGACCTCTCAAGGGCCTGCTGGATGTCTGCGGGGTCATGATCCGTCTCCTCCAGCTTGTATATCCTCTTCCTGTAGAACTGATAGGTGTTGACGCGGTTGAACGAGACGCAAGGCTGGAGGATGTCAATCAGTGAGAAGCCCCTGTGCCTGATGGCCTGTACGATGAGATGCTTGAGGTGGGCTAAGTCGCCTGGGAATCCACGCGCCACAAATGTTCCATGGTTCACAATGACGTTGGCTATCGGATTGAGGCTTGGGAGCTTCGAGCCTTCCGGAGTCGTCTTGGAAACGAACCCGGGCTCGCTGGTCGACGTTGTCTGCCCGGTCGTGAGTCCGAACACCTTGTTGTCATGGACCAGTATCGTGATGTCTACGTTTCTCCTAATGCCGTGGGCGAAGTGTCCCCATCCCTCGTCGTAGCAGTCTCCGTCTCCGGCGAATCCAACCACAATGAGTCCGGGGTTGGCCATCTTTATGCCAGAGGCGAGAGGTATGACCCGTCCATGGATGCCGTGAAAGCCGTTCACGTTCACGTAGTTTACCATCTTTCCGTGGCAACCAATGCCAGAGACGATCACCACCTGCTCCCTCTCCACTCCCAGTTCGATGAGAGCATTCTTGAAGGCTGTCAGTATTCCGAAGTTGCCGCAGCCGGGGCACCAGGTGCTCTTCCTCGGCGTCCCAAGCTCTTCAAGCGTGACCATTACAGCACCTCCTCAATTCTCTCCGCCAGCTCCACCGGCTCAAAGGGCCTTCCATCGTACCTTAGAATCATCTCGTCAACTCCGATACCCAGATTCTCCCGAATCAGAGAGGCAAGCTGACCGGTGGCATTGTTCTCCACGTCCACCACCTTTTTAGACCCTATTACCTGGGCTACCTTCTCTGCTGGGAAGGGCTCGAGGTAGAGGACTTGGAGGAATCCTACCTTCAGCTGCTTTTCGCGGAGAATCTCGATGGCGTCTAGTATCGGCCCCTTGGTCGACCCCCATCCGACTATGACCGTATCAGAGTCCAGGGCCCCATGAACCTTCACCGTTTCTAGGCTCCTTAGATGATCCTCGATAGCCCTTCTCTTCCTCAACCTCTTCTCTTGCATTCTTTTCGCTATCTCAGGCTCCTCCCTGGTGAATCCATCCTCGTCGTGCTCATCTGCATTGTACCTCACGACTACGCCAGGCGTGCCCGGCCTGAGTCTTTCCGATACTCCGCTTTCGGTAACTCTGTACCTCGAGTACCCTTCTTTCTTGCTTTCTGGTGCCGTCGATGGTGGCGGCACCGGGATCTGGTTCAAGCCTTCGACGGTGAAGTAGCTCTCGGAGAGGTATTTGTCCGTCAGTATGATCACAGGGACTTGGAACCTCTCCGAGATGTCGAAAGCCCTGGCAGTCTCATAGGCGCCCTCTGTAGCATCGCCCGGTGCAACGACGACTCTGGGGAATTCGCCTTGAGACGCGTTTATGACGAAACGCAGATCCGACTGGGAGGAGTACGTAGGAAGCCCCGTGCTCGGCCCGGGCCTCTGGGCCACTAGGATCACTGCGGGCGTCTCGGTCATGCCGAGCATGCCGAGGCACTCCGACATCAGGGAGAAGCCGCCTCCCGACGTAGCCGTCATCGCCCTCGCTCCAGCGTAGGAGGCGCCGGCGACCATGTTTATGGCGGCTATTTCGTTTTCAGGCTGTAAGACGAGCATCCCAAGATCTCTCTCGTGTGCTGCCATGAAGTGCAGAACCCCGGTCGAGGGGGTCATTGGGTAGGCGGCG
>CAYWSC010000044.1:0-10316 GCA_964460695.1 Hadarchaeota archaeon (SeqCode) | reverse complement strand
AGGGGGGTCCAGGCACGCATCCTGCTGCCCGTCAACGCGACCCTCTCTGCTGGCTCGAATCAGACGATCACGCTGGACTCGATGCTCAACACGGCCGAGTTTAGGTGGAACGTAACCGTCACAGTCCGGCAGAGGATACTTGACGTGTACTGCCTTGTCGATTCGGCCAACGCCGGGAGCGATGAGGCGAGGGTGCGGTTCCCCTAGTCGATGTCGAGGTTGAGGTACTCGGCTATCTCCTTGTACCTGTTCCTCACAGTGACCTCTGTGACCCCTGTTATGTCAGAGATCTCCTTCTGGGTTCTCTTCACATCCTCTAGGACGCAGGCTATGTAGATAGCCGCAGCCGCAATACCAGTGGGGCCCTTTCCAGAGCCGAGACCCTCGTTGATGACCTGCCTGAGGATCTCGATGGCCCTGGTCTCCACAGTCCCGGGCAGTCCAAGCTCGCTCGTGAACCTCGGAACGTAGTCTATCGCGTTGATGGGTGGGAGGTGGATGCCCAGACCCCTGGCTATCACCCTGTAGCTCTTCCCTATCTCCTTCTTGCTGTGCTTGGTCACCTCGGCCAGCTCCTCGAGGGTACGCGGTATTCCAAACTGACGGCACGAGATGTATATGGCTGACGCTGTGGAGGACTCGATGGAGCGTCCCCTTATCAGGTCCTTCTCCACCGTCTTGCGGTATATCATGGATGCGGCCTCCCTCACGTTCTTGGGGAGCTGGAGCTGGGCTGCCACCCTGTCAAGCTCGGATAGCGCGAAGGACAGGTTCCTCTCGACGGAGTTGGACACCCGGGCCCTCTTGTTCCACTTACGCAGCCTGTACATCTGGGCCTTGGTCTCAGGCGGCAGAGACCTTCCGTAGATGTCCCTGTCGCTCTCATCGATAACTGTGGACAGGCCCTTGTCGTGGATCGTGTAGGTCATCGGGGCGCCCGTCCTCTCCCTGGACTTGCTCTGATCGGTGTCGAAGGAGCGCCACTCCGGGCCGGTGTCTGCTATCTTGTCCTCTATGACGAGCCCACAGTTTGCACAGATAATCTCGGCGCGCTTGTAGTCGTGCAGATGCTTGTACGAGCCGCACTCCGGACACTGAATCTTGCGGTCTGGACCCGGTGGTTCCTCATCCACGTCGCGCTCCACCAGGGGCGTGTAGGTGGAGTTCTCGTCGGAAGCGTATGCAGGCATGGGGGGAAGTCCACCTCCTGAGGGGCAAGCATGGGTCGGCAGCTTAAAAAAGCGGACCCCTTTAAATACCGCGGAGCAGTTTAAAAAACTATGCTTTTTTTCGGCGGTATCGGCGCGAAATCCAACAATCTGGCCTAGGACGTTACGGAATGTTGAGGCCCAAGTACTCGACGATCTCCTTGTACCTGTTCCTCACAGTGACCTCGGTGACCCTAGCTACCTCTGCGACCTCCCGCTGCGTGCGCTGCTCCCCGTTGAGGACGGCTGCGATGTAGATGGCGGCCGCCGCAACCCCCATTGGACCCCTGCCGGAGGTCAGGCCCTGGGACACGACGCGGGTCAGTATCTCGATGGCCTTTGCCTGCACCGCGCCGGACAGGCGCAGGTCGCTGGCGAACCTGGGAACGTAGTCCACGGGAGAGGTGGGGGCGAGCTTTATTCCCAGCTCCCTTGCGAGAAACCTGTAGCTCCTACCGATCTCCTTCTTGTCAACCTTGGTCACTGCGGCTATCTCCTCCAGGGTTCTCGGAACGGCGAACTGCCTGCAGGCCACGTAGAGAGCTGAAGCTGTCACGGACTCTATGGACCGGCCTCTGATCAGGTGGTGTTCAACCGTGTCCCTGTATATGACGGACGCGGCCTCCCTCACGTTCTTCGGCAGCCTGAGCTGCGCCGCGATCCTATCTATCTCGGAGAGCGCATATGCCAGGTTTCGCTCCGTCGAGTCGGACATCCTGGAGCGGTTGTGCCACTTGCGCAGCCTGACCATCTGGGATCTGCGCTCCGGGGTGAGCGAGCGGCCGAAGATGTCCTTGTCGCGCCAGTCTATCATGGTGGAGAGGCCCTTGTCGTGGATCGTATACGTCATCGGGGCCCCTCCCCTCTGCTTCTTCTCCCTCTGCTCGGTGTCGAAGGCCCTCCACTCGGGGCCCGTGTCCAGTAGGTGGTCGTCGACGACGAGGCCGCAGACCGCGCACGTTATCTCTGCACGCTCGTAGTCCCTGATCAGCCGTGTACACCCGCACTCGGGGCACTTGAGGTCCTCTACGAACTCTAGCTCCGCCTCCTCGACTCCTGTTTCCTGGGACTCCTCCACCGCTCCAGCCTCCGGTCCTCGGGGGTCAGGACGTAGACCCTCGTGCCGGGGGAAACGGAAGCCGACTCCTTGGGACGGATAGAAACATACGGCCTCTCGACAGGGCCAAAAACGTCGCCCACGACGCCGATCTCAACGAGCTCGCTGTTCACGACGGGTGCCCTTAGCGGCGGCACTGAGCTGGACCTTACGATTAGGAACCCTGACTTCGACCTGCCAAGTACCTCCCCTAGGGCCTTCATCCTGACACCTTGAACTGCTAGGGAGAACGCGCCTGAGGGCGCACCAACCCCTACTTCCCTTTTCCCCGGACGGTAGCTACACCTAGCCGAGACATAAATAGTTTACCGCGCGGCCGAAGTGCAGCCGACTGGTCCGGGCCACACTGGCAGAATGAGCCGGACCGGACCGATTCGCCCCCATCAACGAGACTGTCCCAAGATGCTCAGCGGGCCTACCCGGACCGTTCCCTTCTCAGCTCCTCGGCGAGCTTTCGGATCAGCCTGGTCCTTGGAAGATCAGTCACAATCTCCAGGGCGGTCTTCTCCCTGTCCCATCTCCTGGGGTAGGCCTTTGGATGCATCTTCGCCTCAAGGCCGAGACGCCTAGCCGCCCGGAGAACCTCCTCAGCCTTGGGCGATCTCACGCAGAGACCTTTTGAAAGCCTGCGCCCCTGTTTCCGAGTCAGCTCGGAGTCGAGGAACGACGGCCAGATTATGTGGTTCCTCATGACCACTCCCTCCATCCGTACCTCCCGATCAAAGGAACGAAAGCGCAGCCGCCGTAGGAGCGCCTTTTCAAAGTGTTTCCCCTCTTGGTCACGGTTACGAAGTCCTGGAATGTCTGGTAGCTGCCGACCGGGATGCCGACTATTCCGCCGTCGGCAAGCTGGTCGACCAAGGGCTGGGGCACATCGGGGGCACCCGCCGTGACCAGGATTCTGTCGTAGGGTTTCTCCCTCTCGTATCCAAGGGTCCCGTCTCCCAGAACGACCTCCACCTTTCCGCCGTAGCCAGCTGCCGCGAGGTTTCTCTTCGCGAACTCTACGAGTTCGGGTATCCGTTCGACGGTGAGCACCTTCCTTTCTGCCAGTTCGAAGAGAAGGGCAGCGTTGTACCCGCTGCCAGCTCCCACCTCTAGAACCTTTAGCCCTGGCTTCAGGTCCAAAGCCTCCAGCATTATGGCGATCATCGATGGCGCCGAGATCGTCTGCCCATGGCCGATAGGCAGAGGCGTGTCTACATAGGCGCTGGATCTGAGGTGCTCCGGCACGAAGAGTTCCCTGGGAACCTTCAGAAAGGCCTTTCTCACGCCTTCGGAGACTATGTAGCCGGAGGATACGAGGCTTTTAACCAGCCTTTCCCGCATCTCCTCGTATCCCTCCCCCTGCATCAGATTAAAAACCGCCTCCGGGACGTATAAATCTGATGGAGGACTCCTTCCTAGCCCGGGGCCACCCCGCCATAACCTCCCTTCATCCAACGACAATGGAGATAACCAAGGAGACCCATCTCACGGCGAGAGGGGACTGCATCGTGGCTGTGGGAAGCAGCAAGGCCTGTATTGACCTCTCCGAGGGTCTCAAAAGGGCCATAAGAGGCGGGGCGCAGCTCTTCCTCCTGCTGGAGGTCGACGGCCTCTCCGAGGAGGTGAGGGGGGTGGGACATCCAGGCCTCTCGCTGCGCCACCCGACGGACATGGTCTTCAGGAAAAGCGGATTCGTCTGCCCTAGGACCGTCTTCATCCATGCGGATAAGGCTGCCCGCGACCTTGACAGGGAGCTGGTTGAGAGGCTTCGGCGGCCAGATGCCAGGGTGAAGGTCACGATAGGCACCCTCTAGGTGCCTATTCCACCGTCACCATGCTCTTCATCCTCTCCTTGATCTCTGCGGGCTCGTCGGTTTCGAAGCCGAAGTACTGGGCGAACTCCTTGGTGGTCCGAAGAATCTTCGTCCTGCCGCTTATCTGGGCGGAGACGAATTTGCGGTCTATCAGCTTGCGTATGTACTCGTACGCCTGTGTCCCTATGATGTTGGCGATCTCGGACTGCTTCACCGGCTGCTTGTAGGCTATCAGCGCGAGTGTCTTGAGAACGGCTGGCGAGAGCTCGCTCTTCGGCGAGAAATCCTGGATCTTGTCGTAGACATCCGCCTTCAGCTGCATCGCGAAGCTGTCGTCCAGCACACGGACGATCTCTATCGAGCTGTCTCTCTCCTCGTACTCCAGCGTCAGGTACTCTATGAGCTTCTCCACGTACTCGAGCGACCTAGTTCCAAGCAGGCTCGCGAGCTCCGTTATCTTGACCGGCTTTCCCGCCGCGAAGAGACACGCCTCCACCAGGGATTTGTCGTCCTTGAGGCTCAATAATCTCCTCCTCCTACTGGCTGGATGTAGATCTCGCCGAAGAACTCCTCTTGCCATATCCTGATCCTTCCGTCTTTGACTAGGAAGAGGATGAAGAGGAAGGTCCTGCACATCAGCACAGGGCTGGGTCCTAGCAGGACGCGGCGGAAGGTCGTCCGGCCCGGCCCCGTCGACAGCTGGACTATCCGGTTGTAGAGCTTTCTCAACGACTCCCTCACGTCGATTCTATCCTCGTCGACGAGGAGGGTTGCCTCCTCGGGCTGATCCATCTTGGAGAGCAGAAGCTCCTTCCTGTATCTCTCCTCCTCAAGGGCATCTAGGAGGGCCTCGAAGAGCTGGGGCAGAGTGGTCCTTGTGTTAACCCTCCTTATCGGCGGGAAGAGAGGAGTGACCTGATACCTCTCCCTTAGTGGCTCCATCTCGTCTTCGATCTCTGCCTCCTTGGATCCGAGGATCGCCTCGGACTTCATCCTCACCAGTATCGCGCCCGCGAGCACCGCTCTGGCCGATATCCTCAGGTCGAGATCCCTGAACTCCTGGAGCTTCTCCATGTACCTGTCGGTGATCTCCGCTATGTCTATGTCCCACGGATCCATCCTTCCACTTATCACTAGGTGGAGCAAGAGCTCTAGCGGCTTTATCTCCCGACCTGGGTCTATCCTGTCGTAGTCGATCTCCAGCCTCAAGCTTCGGTCCCCCCTGCCTCCGCCTGAGGAGGCGCCTCGACCAGTCTACCTGCCTCCATTCTCACGCCGACGACCTTGCTGACTCCATCATCCTCCATGCTGACTCCTATCAACTCGTCTGCCTGGGCCATCATCGAGTCCCTGAGGGTGACGACGATAAACTGGGAGCTGGAGGAGGACTCGGATATCAGGTCGGCCACCCTCTTCACGTTATCGTCGTCGAGGTGGGCATCTATCTCGTCGAGGACGTAGAAGGGAGACGGCTTGTAGGCCTGGACGGCGAAGATGAAGGCGAGGGCTGTCAGGGCCTTCTCGCCCCCCGACATGGACTCTATCACGTTGACCTCTTTTCCGGCAGGCTTGGCCTTTATCTCCAGCCCGCCCTCGAAGGGGTCCTCCTCGTTCTCCAGTATCAGCTTTCCCTCGCCTCCGGGGGAGAGCTTGGCGAAGATCCTCTCAAAGTTGGTTCTTATGTTTTCGAAGGCCTCCATGAAGACCTGTCTCTTCTTCTCCTCGATCTCCGCCATGAACTGGAGAATAGCGTCTCTCTCCTCCATGACCTTGTCCCTCTTTGACTTGTACTCGTTGAACTTCTCCTCCGTCTCCTCATAGGCCTCTATCGCCCGCATGTTCACCGGCTCCAGCCTGGATTTCTCGGTCTCCAGCGCTGCAATCCTCCTGGCAAGCTGATCCAAGTCGTCTATCTCTATCTCTTCGTACTCGTCTTCGGAGAGAGACAGCTCCTGCTCCAGGTTGTGGATCTGGATGTCAAGCTGGCTCCTCTCGTAGACCAGGGAGTTTACCTCGACGGCGATCCGGTTCTTGTCCTCGACTAGGCTGTCCCTTCTCTGGACCAGCTCTGAGTGTTCCCTCTTCTCGTTGACGACGGTCGCCCTTAGCTGGCGGATCGTGTCCCTGAGCTCCTCCTCCTTGCCCTTGAGGGCTTCCAGATCCTTTTCTAGAGTCGGGATGTCCCTGCCGATCTTCTCAAGCACGGTTCGCAGACCTGTTATCCCGGCCTCCCGCTGCTCCAGCTCGCTTCTCGCCTTTTGCAGGGACTCCTCTAGGAACCCAATCTCACGCCTCTGGGCTTCTGCCTCCGACCCGAGCCTCGACTCCGCGGTGATCTTTTCGGTCAGCTGGGCCGATACCGCCGTCAGCTCGTTTCGAAGTCGCTTCGCCTCGGGACTCTCGATCCTGGCGACAAGAGCCTCCCTCTCAGCCTCCAGGGCCGAAACCTCGTCCAGAGACTCTCTGTGCTTTCTCTCAGCCTCCCGCCACGCGGCGTCGATCCTCTCCTTGCTGTCCTCTACAGAGGCGATCTGCGCCTTCGCCTGGTCCACGGCCGATCTCAGTGCCTCTAGGTCCGCGTCTAGACGCTCCAAGATCCTCTTCTTCTCCTGTATCTCGGCCCGCATGGAGGCCAATCGACGTTCTGCCTCTGAGAGGTTGGATCTTTTCTCCTTGAGCCGCTCCGATATCTCTGACTCCCGTAATCCTATTTCCTCAAGACGTCTCTTTGCATCCTCGAGGTCCTTTTCGTCGAAGCTCAGGAGGGGCACCTCCTGGTCTTGGGGATCGAAGTAACCCCCAGAGACCAGGCCCTCCGGATCTGCGAGGGATCCGTCCAGGCCGACCAGCCTAACCGAATTCCCGTCGGGCGGGCTCTTCACGACGAAGGTTGAACCGAGGAGGCTTTCGAAGACCGATCTGTACTTCTCGTCGAAGGCGACGAGATCCACGGCCCTGGCTATTACCTCGAGGCCATCGGGGGGCTTCGGGCTGTCTCGCCGCGAAACCGCCTCCAGCGGGAGGAAGTGACCCCACCCAGCCTTGCGTGCCCTGAGAATCGATATGCACCTCTCCGCGACATCCCTATTCTCGACGACTATGTATCCCGCCCTTTCCCCAAGGGCCGACCATATCGCCGCCTTGTACTCCTCGTCGACCTTGGCCAGCTCAGATACCCTTCCTATGACCCCCCGGATGGCGCCCTCGTCTCTCATGGAGAGTATGAGGGACGCCCCTCTCTGAGAAGGACTGCTGTGCCTCCTCGCCGCCTCGAGGGATGCCTCCATCTGGGCCTTCTCGGTACGGGCAAGGTCGAGGTTCTTTCTAACCTCCTCTAATTCGTTTTCCAAGTCCTCTATCTCGCGCCGGAGCTCCTCAACAGAGGAACCCATCTTCCTCTCCTGTTCTTCAAGCTGTCCGAGGGACTCGTATTCGGCCGTTCGCCTCTGCGCCGTTGACTCGAGACGTTTCTCATCCTCCTCGAGCTTCTTCCGAAGGTAGGAGAGCTGCTCCCTAGTCTTGGCTAGATCGATGGACAGCTCTTGGCTCCTCTTCCTGTGTTCCTCCTCTCTCCGTCTTGCGGCGGAAAGACTCGACTCGATCTCTTCTAGCTTGGAGCGGGTGGACGAGTTCTGCTCCTCCAGCGAGGCCAGTCTAGCCTCGATCTCCGATCGCTTCTCCTTGAGCTCGGCCAGGGAGGATACGACGCTCGAGAGCTGGGTCTCCAGAACCTTCACCCGGTTCCTCTTCTCACTGATCATGCCGGAGAGCCTCTCGACCTCACTCTTCAGGCGGTCCCTCTCGGCCTCCTGGCGTTGAAGGTTCTGCTGGGTGTTTTTGAGGTTCTCCTGCGCTCGGACTATCTGGGCCCGGACCTCCTCTGTCTGCTTGCCTATCCGGGCCATATCCACCATCTGCCTCTTCTCTATGGTCCTCTCCAGCTCCTCCTGTCGCTGCTGCTTTGCCAGGATCTCCTGGTTTATCCTCGAAATCTCTGCCTCAAGCTCCTCAATCCTCTCGTTTCCCCTCCTAGTCCGCTCCAGAATCGCCTCGTACCTCTCCCTGTACTTCCTCAGCTGGTTCGACTTGAGCTGCCACCTCAGCTCCCTTATCTGCGTGATTATCTCCTGGTATCTGACGGCCTCGTCCCTCTCCCTCTCAAGCCTCCTGAGCTGCGAGAGAACCTCGTCGATGACCAGGTTGGTGGCGCGGATGTTCTCCTCTGCCTGGGCGAGCTCCTTCATGGCCTTTTCCTTTTTCTCGTCGTACTCTGCAACCCCCGATAGCTCGTCTATCAGCATTCTCCGCTCCACTGGCGTCATCTTTATGATCTTGGTTATGTCCCCCTGGAGCACGATGTTGTAGCCCTCTGGAAAGATGTCCGCCATTGCCAGGAGGTCTACTATCTCGGTTCTTGAGACCCTCTTCTTGTTGGCCCTGTAGACGCTTCGCCCAGTCCTGTCTATCCTCCTGGAGATTATCACCTTCGACTCGTTTATCGGAATCTTCCTGTCCGAGTTGTCGAGGTGGAGGGAGACCTCTGCGTACGAGCCGGGCGGAAACCTGTCGTTTCCGGCCCATATCAGGTCTGTAAGCCTCTCGGCTCGCAGGGACTTCGTCGACATCCTTCCGAGCACGAAGCATATTCCATCCACGATGTTGCTCTTCCCCGAGCCGTTCGGGCCGACTATGGCGGTGAATCCCTTGGAGAGGGGTATGCCGACCCTCCTGTTTCCGAAGGACTTGAATCCTCTGAGCGAGATCTTCTCTATGTGGACCATTAGCTCACCGACTCACCTGCTTCCTAGCTAGACTCCTGACCCAGTCCGAGTCGATCATGAGGCTGAACTCCTTCATCCTTACCCTGCTTCCGGTGCCGTTTACCTCGAGCATGTCGTTCCTCCTCAGAACCTCGATCGCCTCCTCGCCGAGGCTCCTGCGGGCCTCCTCCAAGCTGTGCCAAGATCCATCCGAGATGGAGCCCAGGTATGACAGGGCCCGCCGTCCCTTCTCGCCGACGAAGAGCTCGAGCCAGTCCTCTCCAGGCTCGCGTCTCTTGGACACGGCTCCGATGACCTTTCTTCCCTGCGACGTGAGGGAGTAGATCTTCTTGCGCCTGCCCTCCTTGGACCAGGACTCCTTCACCAGGTTTCCCCTGACGAGGATGTCTATGTGGTACTTCACCGCCTGCGGCCAGAGGTGAAGCAGGTTTATGAAGTAGCCCCTGTCTTTGGGGCCACTTCTCAGCTCCTCCAAGATCTTGAGGCGCTCCGGGTTTCCTATAAGCCCGTATATTCCCTTGCGCTCCACTCCACTGGGCAAGGACGATCGCCTATGGGTAGGGGATTCTCAGGCGGCCAGCTACAGGAGGGTTTTTGGATATAAATCTTTTGCTCCAAAGCTTTGGAGCGAACTCCGCTAGCCCTGGTAGCCCGAAAAGGGAAGGGTCTCCCCGCAGCCCGGGCAGCGGAACCTCCGGTCCAGGTACATCTTCACCAGGCGAAACCCGCTTCTTACAACCACCAGCCTCCCGCACCAGGGGCAGTAGGTATTTTCGAATCTGTGGCCAGGCATGTTCCCCACATAGGGGAAGAGGACCCCCTTCTCCCTGGCGAGCTCTACAGCCCTCTCGAGAACCTTTACATCAGGCGGCCGGCTTCGAAACCTGTAGGCTGGGTGATAGCGGGTGAAATGTAGTGGAACCGACTCTCCGGCGTAGCGCAGGTGGGACTGGATCAACCACTCAATCGACTCTTGATCGTCGTTCACCCCCGTGACGATGAGGCACACCACCTCTAGGTGGATCCCGAGACGGACAGCCTCCTCCATGCTCCTGAGTACGGGACGGGCCTTGGCATCTCCGAGGAGCTGTTCGTAGACCCGCGGCGGGCCCTTTAGGTCTATGTTGATCCCGTCGAGACCCGAGTCGACGAGCATCCTGAGGGCCTCCCTCGTCATGTACCCGTTCGAGACGAAGCAGCAGTACAGGCCCCTGCTTTTGGCTGTGCTGAAGGCTTCTGCCGAATACTCGGCGAGAAGCGTTGGCTCCTGAAAGGAGGCGCAGAGGCCTTGATCCCGGGACTTTATGGCCATGGAGACGAGCTCGGACGGCCTGAGGGTTATCACCGGGCTATCCGGGATCCTCTTCGAGATGTGGTAGTTCTGGCACCAGGGGCAGTCGAGGTTGCA
>CAYWSC010000043.1:2966-10368 GCA_964460695.1 Hadarchaeota archaeon (SeqCode) | reverse complement strand
TAACTCCCCTCTCCATCCAGCTGAACTGCTTTGCAGTTATGATGTCGACCTCGAAATCGGAGAGCAGAAGCACATCGTACTTCTCGACGAGCTGTCGGTACGTTCTCGGCAGGTACTGCCTCAGAAAGCGTACGGCGTCGTTTCTACCCACACCGACCGTGGCGAAGGTTGATTCGTACCAGTTGGCGGGTACCGGCTGGTACCGGATCTTTGGATCGGCACGGAGGAGTATGGGAAGGCGGGTCTCTGGATAGTATGACTCGCCTATGCATATGACCCTAATCAAACCGCTAGCAGGGTCGACCTTGCCCAAAACCGGAAGGGATGTGGAGAAGACAATGCCCACCGCAAGGGCCGCAACCCACAACTTGGAAGAATCCTTGAGATCCATCCACCAAAGTCTAGCCATGGGAGAATAAAAAGATGCTTTCGAACGCGGCAAGCAACCCGGTCGCACGGCCCGATGCGAAATACTTAAATTTAGGCGCGCCTAAGAAAGCGCCGTGGAGGAAGGGCCAGAGGAATATCTGGAGGCGCTATACAAGCTAACGAGGGACGGAAAGCCCGTCAGGACCACGCAGCTTGCCAAGTACCTAAAGGTGACCCCCGCAAGCGCTACCCAGATGCTCAAGAAGCTCGCAGCAAAGGGGTGCGTCGAATACACGCCGTATAGGGGCGTGACCCTGACGCCAGAAGGCGAGAAGAGGGGCGCGAAGGTCACGCGGAAGCACAGGCTCCTCGAGACATTCTTGATACGCCTCCTCAACCTTGGCAAGGAGAAGGCCCATCAGGAGGCATGCGAGCTTGAACACCACCTCTCCGACGAGGCTGAGGAGGCTCTGTGCCGCATCTTGAAGCACCCTGACTTCTGCGCCGATGACAACATGCCCATTCCTCCGTGCGACAGCCCATACTCCAACTGCGAGGAATGCATGGCGGCTCCGGGTCCGAAAACCGGGACGAGGAACAAGATCCTAAGGCCGCTTAGCTCCCTCCCGGAGGGTATGTCTGCGAAGGTTGCGTTTATCCGAGCAGGGAGAGGAGCCCTCCAGAGGCTCTACGACATGGGGCTTACGCCGGGCACAGAGGTCCAGATGATCAGGACTGCCCCCCTCAAGGGACCCGTGGAGGTCTCGGTGCGCGGCTCAAAGCTGGCCGTCGGCTGGGGCCTCGCCTCCAAGATCTTTGTTGAGGCGGACTCCCATGAATGACTCCGAGGAGGGGCTGACCTTCGCCCTTGCGGGAAACGCGAACGTAGGGAAGAGTGTCATCTTCAACCAGCTTACCGGCCTCAGCCAGATCATCGGAAACTGGCCTGGAAAGACCGTTGAAAGGGCGATGGGAACCCTCTTCTTCGAGGGAAGACGGATAACGGTCGTCGACCTGCCCGGAATATACTCCCTCTCCACCTATTCGGAGGAAGAGATCGTCTCGAGGCAGTTCATAGCTGAAGAGAAGCCCGACGCCGTTATAGACGTCGTCGACGCTACTGTCCTAGAGAGGAACCTCTTCTTCACCCTTCAACTGATGGAGCTAGAAGCCCCGTTGGTGATCGCTCTCAATATGTTCGACGTGGCTCAGAAGAGGGGGATCAAGATAGACGTAGATGCCCTTTCAAAAGCCCTCGGAGTGCCGATCGTCCCGACCGTAGCGACGAAGCGCGTAGGCTTGACCGATCTACTTAGAAAGGCAGTGATGATTGCAACCTCAAAGCCGCGCCGAAAGCCCAAGCAGCTCAAGTACGGCACAGAGGTCGAGTCCAGGATCCAGCGACTCTCCAGCCTAATTCGGGAAAAGGCTCTTCCCCTGCCCTACCCGCCTCGATGGATCGCGATAAAGCTCCTCGAGGAGGACGAGGAGGTCACCCGCGCGGTGGAAGACCAAGAGATCCACTCGCTGGCATCCAAGCTCAGAGATGAGATAGAGACCATCCACGGCGAGCCCGCTGCGACCGTCATCTCATCTGAACGATACACCTTGGCCAGTAGGATAGCATCATCATGTCAGACATTTCTCCACCACGGTGCCCCTCCGCTCTCGACGGCCCTCGACCAGGCGACGACTCACCGGTTCTGGGGCTACCTCATCATGCTGGCCGTCACCCTAGGTCTCTTTTTCTCCATCTTCTCGTTTGGAAACTGGCTGTCGTCCGTTTTCGAGGCAGGGTTCGATCTTTTGAGGCCGACCCTAGGAGACCTCCTGGGAGCTGGGCCACTGCCCAGGATACTCTCCGAAGGGGTTCTAGAGGGCGTCTTCGCCGGGATAACCATCGCAATACCCTACATCCTGCCCTTCTACTTCGCACTGTCAATTCTGGAAGATTCCGGCTACCTAGCCCGGATCGCCTTCCTCATGGACTCGGCCATGCACAAGATCGGGCTCCACGGCAAGGCCTTCATTCCCATGCTGCTGGGTTTCGGATGCAATGTTCCTGCTGTTCTGGGCTGCAGGATCATGGAGACCCGAAGGGAGAGGCTGATCGCCGCCTTCGTCGCAACGCTCGTGCCCTGCTCAGCTAGGACAATAGTGATACTCGCACTCGTTGGGAGGTATCTAGGTGCTGGCTACGCCCTCTCGCTGTACGTCATCGACCTCGCCATAATCTTCATCTTGGGTAGGTTCGCGTATAAGGCCCTTCCGGGAACGCCAGTGGGACTCATCATGGAGATGCCACCCTACAGGAAGCCTTCGGTATCAATCACGAGCAAACAGACGTGGTTCCGCCTGAGCGGATTTGTGAAGATGGCCTTCCCACTCATAATTGTCGCCGGAGCGGTGATAAAAGCCATGGAGGTCTATGGACTTCTAGACGTGGTCTCCTCTCTCATTTCGCCTGTCACCGTCGGACTCTTAGGCTTGCCGTCCATCACTGGCGTACTTCTCATCGTCGGGATACTCAGAAAGGAGCTCACCCTCCTGATGCTGGCCTCGCTGCTGGGCACGTCCCAGTTCAACGCCGTGCTGACCCCGATCCAGATGTACGTCTTCTCCTTCGTAGTCATGCTGTACATCCCATGCATAGCGACAATCGCGGTCCTAGTTCAAGAATTCGGCTGGAAGGACGCGACCTACATAACCATCTTCGAGATATCGTTCGCTATCCTGACGGGGGGCCTTGTGTACCGAATTCTGCCTCTACTCGGGTGGTGATTCCGGGTCCCATATTTCAACCTCGAACAAACCCGCATTTGGGGGTCTAATTTGAACAGGGCCCTGATCTTTGCCCTCCTCGTTATGGGTTTCACCTCTCTCATGGTCCAAGTCGTTCTCGTGAGGGAGCTTCTCGTCGACTTCCTTGGGAACGAACTGTCCGTCGGCATCATCCTCGGAAGCTGGCTCCTGATGGAGGGCCTAGGAAGCTGGATCGCCGGCCGATTCAACCTGGCACGTCCTGTGCGTGCATACGTGCTGCTGCAGGTGGCAGTTTCAGCCCTTCTTCCACTAGCAGTCGCGGAGTCCCGGATTGCCCGAAGCATAGCGGGGCTGGTGCCCGGCGAGGGAGCAGGGCTAGGATCGATCCTGTACCTCTCTTTTCTGATCCTTAGTCCCATAGCCCTTTGCGACGGTGCCCAGTTCGCTGTAGGGTCGGCCATCTTCTCCGGCAAGGGGTCCAGAGCGACCAGCATAGGCTCGGTGTACGTCCTGGAGGCCCTTGGCTCCACCATCGCCGGGCTTCTCGCCACCTACGTCCTAATCCCATACTCCTTCTCCATGGCATCCGCGTTCGTTGTAAGCCTAGCGAACCTAGCCTCAGGAGTCCTCATTCTCGCGCCTCAGAACGCCGAGGAACCTGGGCGACCCGGGTCCAGACACCGCCCGCTGATGATATTTACGATTCTCCTACTATGCACGGCTTCTCTGGCAACGGTCCTTGGAGGGCCAGGATACCTGGAAAGAACAACCCTCGCCGAGAGATGGAGGGGCTACGACCTGCTAGAATCGGCAAACTCGGTCTATGGAAACATAGCCGTCGTTAGGCAGGGAGAGCAGCTCACCTTCTTCGTAGACGGCCTACCCGCCATTACGTCGCCTGTTCCCGATCTGGAGCTCTCAAGGGACCTCGTCCACTCGGCCATGCTCCACAGGCCCGATGCAGAGAAAGTTCTAGTGCTTGGAGGAGGGGTCAGTGGAATTCTCACCGAGGTGCTCAGGTACGATCCCAGCCGCGTCGTCTACGTCGAGCAGGACCCCCTCCTCATTCGGATGGTTAGGAAGTATCCGACGAATATCACGGCGGCAGAGCTCTCCGACCCGAGAGTTTCTGTCCAGGAGACGGATGGTAGACGCTTTCTCGCACAGACCACTGAGCGCTTCGACGTGGTGGTGATGAACCTTCCATATCCGTCCTCCCTGACCTTGGACCGCTTCTACACCGCTGAGTTCTACAGGCTGCTTGCGTCGAGAATGACCGAGAACGGCGTTCTTGCCCTCCCAACACCCGGGGCACCGGGGTACCTCTCAGACGAGGAGAGAGAGATGAACAGATGCATACTGGAGGCGCTTGGAGAGGCCTTCACCTCGATCAAGGTGATCCCGGGTTCGCCAAACATTATCCTCGCGTCGAAAGGGAGGACGGCGCTCTCCGTCTCCATCGACGAGTTGTGCGAAAGATCCAGATCCCTAGGAATGGACGGCTTCATGCCGTCCTCCAGAATCTCGTACCTCTTCGACGAGATGAGGGCTGAATGGTTTAACAGATCGCTGGAGAGCGTTTACGTGCGGCCTAATCTCGACCTCAGGCCCTCTGCCGTGTACTATTCCCTCTGCTACTGGACCTCCCAGTTCTCCCCACGGTTGCTCCCCCTACTCAGGCTCATGGGAAAGACAACCCTTCCAGCTGTTCTCATCACGGTGGCCATACTGGGAGGCCTTCTGTTCGCTCTGAGGCGTCCCCTGACATCGAGAGGTTTCCTCCCCATCCCTGTTGTCGTGGCTACGACCGGAACCTTCGGGATGACTATAGAGACCATCGTCATCCTGGTGTATCAGTCCTTCTTCGGGTACCTCTATCAGGAGATAGGGCTCGTCTTGACATCGTTCATGCTCGGGCTGGCAGCTGGAGGGAGCATCGTCAACTACATGATCGCAAAGGACAGGCGTCCTCCAGTCATCTACGTTGAGATTGGAGTCATTGCGTTCTGCGTCGGGTTCGCCATGCTGATCCATCCGCTCTTGATCCTCTCAAGTATGCCCGAGACAACCTTCATTTCGAAGATCGCTCTCCTGACGCTCAGCGCCCTTTCCGGGATGATGGTGGGAGCACAGTTCCCTCTATCCGCGGCTGTAGTCCTTTCTACGACCGACCGGCTCTCAAAGGTTGCCGGCTCTCTGTACGGCTGGGATCTTGTCGGGGCCGTCGTTGGCTCGCTGATGACATCCATAGTTCTGGTTCCCCTTGTGGGCGTTGTGGCCACATGCATCTCCCTCGCATCGCTGAAGGTCCTCAGCATGGCCCTGCTCTACGTGTCGCCGGTGAGATGGCAATAGGAGAGATCAACAGCCCAGCCGGAAAGGGTTGGGTATTCGACTACCACTGTGGTTGTAAGTCCGTGTTGCACCAGGCCCTTACGTCCTCTCAATAGTCGCCTCGCGGTCGGCCCCCAGCGAGACTATGCTGACCGGCACGCCCGTATACTCCTCGACGTACTCTATGTAGCTCCTCGCATTCTTTGGAATTGATTCATATCCGGCTTTCGCCGTCTCGACCCACTTGGCTGGGGGCAGATCCTCCCAGCCTGGAAGTTCCTCGAGTATGGGTCTGCACTCAGCTAGAATGCGGGGATTAGACGGAAACTCCTCCAATCGATCGCCCTGGAACTCATACGCGATGCAGACCTTGACCTTCCGCAATCCGCCGAGGACATCCATCTTCGTCATCGCCAGGGACGAGACCCCGTTAACCCTAACCGAGTACTTCACCATGACTAGGTCGAGCCAGCCACAACGCCGAGGCCTACGGGTGACTGTTCCATACTCGCCGCCTTTTTCTCTGATCCAGTCTGCCAGGTCATCGTGGATCTCGGTCGGGAATGGGCCCTCTCCCACCCTGCTCGTGTACGCCTTGACAACCCCAATGACCTGATCGATCTTGGTTGGCGGAATGCCTGTCCCGGTACACGCCCCACCTGCGGTTGGGTTCGAGGATGTGCCGTAGGGATACAACCCGTGGTCGATGTCGAGGTGTGTTCCCTGTGCGCCCTCTAGAAGGACGTTTTTCCCCTCGTCGAGAGCTTTGTTGAGCAGCAGTGAGGTGTCTACAACGTACCTACTGAGGCGCGAGCCGCTGTTGAGACACCATTCTAACAGTTCCTCCTTCGTAGTGCCGACGTCAAGGCCGTAGCTCTTCAGCAAGCGCTCTTTTAGGGGGAAATAGGTCTCTATCTTCTCGGCTAACAGGGATTTGTCCAGCAGGTCTCCTACGCGGATCCCAGTCCGCATTACTTTGTCGCCGTAGCATGGGCCTATGCCTCTCTTCGTACTGCCCGAGCTGAGTTTCCCCTTCAGCGCCCTCTCTGCACCATCTAGGACCTTGTGGTACGGAAGGACGACGTGGGCTCGGTCGCTCAGCCATAGCTTGACCTCTATTCCGCGCTTCTCCAACAAAGAGATCTCGGAGAGAAGCTGATCTGGATCGACGACGACCCCGTTCCCGATCGCAACCTGTCTGCCCCGGATGGCCCCGGATGGCAGTAGCCGGAATGCGAAGCGCTCTCCTCCCACGACGACTGTGTGCCCGGCGTTCGCCCCGCCATTGAAGCGCGCCACGACGTCAGATCGATCTGCAAGCCTGTCGACGATCTTTCCTTTCCCCTCGTCGCCGAACTGGGTCCCCACAACTACCTGCGTGGGCAATCTAGCACCTAGATGGGCCTAGGCAATCTGCTTATAACTCTACCCAGCGGGAAAGAACCCACAGGACCTATCAGGGTGCTGCCTATGCGCTACCTCGGACCGAGCGCCTTCGGCAACGAGGTAGGCGCCCTCTCCTCACGTGGCTTCAGACGCGCCAACTCGTCGGGATGCTTAGGAGGACCTACGAAGACACGTTCGATCGGCTTCTTCGCTATGCAGTCTAGGCAGAGCATGTAGGATGTCCGCTTGTTCTTTAGCTTCACTCTCTGAAGACAAGAGCTGTGGAACAGCCTCAGACACCCGACGCACTCCGTTGCCGTTCCATTAATGCGCTTTCCGCAGTATGCACAGATGTGTTCTTGGTTTCTTCTGCCCAAATCCTATACCCTCCCCTCCGAAGGTGAAAAGAAAACGTCCAGATATGCACCGGAAATTGCCGACCGCAGACCCTAGCCCCGCGGGCAAGAGACACGACAAGTAACCTCTATTGGGACGCCAGGTAGATAAAGGTTCGTATCGAAGCCCAATCTACGGTCTTGAAGCCTTCCCT
>CAYWSC010000043.1:0-2866 GCA_964460695.1 Hadarchaeota archaeon (SeqCode) | reverse complement strand
GCTGTCCCCGTAATCCGCCCCGAAGGCATGGATCTTCGAGTGAGGAACGGTGACGAGGCTGTTCGTCAGCAACTGCTCTGTGTAGAACGGGTCGATTATGTTCACCCAGCAACAGTCAATAGCGACATTTGGATAGTTCTTTGCCAGGTATAGGAGTTCGCCGAGATACGGCCAGTTGCCATGGAAAAGATCGAACTTCACGTCCTTGTAGAGCTCAAGCACGGGCCTCATTAGAACCGCGTTTGTCTTCGCTATCTCGTTTCGAATTCCAGCCATGTGGCCGGTGTGTATCTGGACGGGCAGCTCGAGTTCTCTAGCCATGTCCATGAATCTGTAGAAGAGAAAGTCTTCGAGAGGCTTCATCTCGGGCCAGCCTAGGGAGTTTCTCGGATCCTCCAGGATCTTGTTGAACAGCGCCTCGGCCTGGTGCCTCGTCGCCTTCTGGTAGTTCAGAGTCCTTCCGTATGCTGATTGATCCTTGAAGCCCACGCAGCCTCGATCCTTCATCCTCCTGAAGATCTCGCTGCAGACCTGGAGGTATTCCTCGAGATCCGTCACGGTTTCCCCGACAATCGCGCCCACCCTCTCGATATCTTGGTACGTCTTGATTGAGTGGAAGCCTGGAAGTGGAATAAGCATCCTGTCCAGCGGGTACACCTTGTAGCGGCCTTCAAGGAAGTCCTTGAGATCAGGCCAGATGTTCACAAGCCTACATCTTATCCCAGCCTCATCTAGGATTCCCCGGTACACCTTCTCGTCTCGCAGGTTGAGAAGGCGCCCTCGAATCCGCTTCAAAGAGGCCAGAGTCAGCTCTTCCTCGCCGTAGAACCGCCGCAGGACAATCCTCGTCACTCTAGCATAGGCGGTGTGCCTCATCCGCCTCCAGATCTTTTCGAAATGAGGCCACTTCTCCTCGGTCGGCACGTCTTGGTCGTTCAGGATCTGCATCACCGGCTCTCCGCCGGCAGACATGAGATCGCTCTGAACATATCCCTGGATGAGGGCGAAGATGGGCTCCCTATATTCAGGAGCATGCTCCGGCCCCAGGGTGTGGTCATGGCAGTCTATCACCGGGAAGTCTGCTATCGCCTCCCGTATCTGCTGCCTGAGCTCCGTTTCGGACACTCAGCTCACCGCACCGTCGGGGAACTTACGACCTATATGTCTATTCATGCCCTGTTCTGGATCGATCTAAGCTCCCGCTCGCTGGACACCTTCTTGGCTCCGGAGACATCACCTGGTCCCCAGGGGGCCAGCCTCGAGATCCCCTCGAGTCCTCCCTCCCCCTTGGCGGGCTGGGTGTATTCTACGGCATAGTGGAAGTTCTCGTCGTCGAAGAAGATGAAGCATCCCTTTGCTTGTATCCTCAGAGGATTCTGAGTGACGGAAAATGGACTTGTGTCGCTCAGCACTCCCCACGGAATGTATAGGAGCGGCTTCAACGAGGACCTGCCGACACGGTATCCTCGAAAATCTTTCCTCCCACACGCATCACGGACGGGGCGGTCTACCAGACGCTTGAACCATCATATCCATCTCTTCTTCCGGAAGTATGCGACCATGACTAGTCCAATTACGAGCATCCCGAAAAGCACTGCGTAATACCCGTACCTAAGGCTCAGCTCGGGCATGTACCTGAAGTTCATCCCGTAGATTCCGGTGATGAAGGTGAGGGGGATAAAGATCGTGGAGATAACGGTGAGGACCTTCACTATTTCATTCATCCTATTGCTCGTTACCGAGAGGTAGATCTCGAGGTTTCCAGAGACGTTCTCTCTTAGGCTCTCAGCTGTCTCGAGAACGTGGACAGCGTGGTCGTACACATCTCTGATATACACGGCAATTTCCCGTGTTATGAGGGAAAGTTCTTCTCGCTGGATGCTCATCAGGGCCTCCCTGAGGGGCCAAACTGCCTTTCTTAGAGCCGACAGATCACGTTTGCATTTGATTATCCTCCTGAGTAGCTTTACGCTCGGCCTTTCGAAGAGCTGTTGCTCGACTCGTTCGAGCCTGTCGGTCAGATCATCTAGTAGCAGGAAATAACTGTCTACAACCGCGTCAATCAAAGCGTAGGCAAGATAGTCCGCCCCCATCTTTCTTACCCTACCCTTGGAGTTCCTGATCCGGTCGGCCACTGGATCGAACACTGAGTCCCCGCCTTCCCTGAACGAGATCACGAACCGCCTACCTAGGACGATGCTCACTTGCTCTTCATGGATCCGCCCTCCACCTCCGGGCGACAAAATCCTCATGACCAAGAGAAGGTAATCTTCATACTCGTGGAGCTTCGGCCTTTGGTCTGTAGCCACTATGTCTTCTAATGAAAGTGGGTGAAGCCCAAAGGTTTGCCCTACGGAATCTACAGCATCAATATCGTGAACCCCGACAACGTCAATCCAAGTCACTGTCCGAGAATCTTTGAACCTCTCGAGATCCTCGACGCGAGCATCCTTGAGTTCAACAAGCTGATGCTCATCGTAATCCAGAACTCGTATCTTTGCACGTTCAGGCCTAGCCCTGCCTATGTGAATCAGAGTGCCCGGCGGGAGACCTGCCTTCTTGGAGCGCCGTCCGGTAGAAATCATCTTGGACCCCTCTCTAAACGCCGCGCCTACGTGAAGCGTCCCTCAATATCAAGCTTTCGAGTCAGATGACCCTCTCCCCCAAGGATTAGGATTCCGACAAGGCGTAGTGCCAGTGGGCCCGTCGGGACTCGAACCCGAGAACTTCGCCTCTTTGAAACAAGAAGTATTCGTCAAGGCGACGTCATAACCAGCTAGACCACGGGCCCCTACCCACCCCCCCCTAGAAAAGCGATTTAAATCTTATCCCAGCCCGCGAGAGGAACACCCAGCCTCGAGATCTC